>DASZRZ010000372.1:0-2459 GCA_035548935.1 Terriglobales bacterium | reverse complement strand
GTTCGCATTCTGGCGCATGCCATCGCCGATTTCTATCGTGCTGGACGTCGCGAACTGCTCGACCGTTATTCGGAAATTTGTCTGCGCCGGGTATGGAATGTGCAGAGGTTTTCCTGGTGGATGACCTCCATGCTGCACATTTTTCCGGAAAATAATGGATTCGACCGGAGGCGGCAGCTCGCGGAACTGGATTACGTAACAAGCTCACGGGCGGCCGCGCAATCCCTGGCGGAAAACTACGTAGGGCTGCCTTTCGAAGAACTTTAGCTGGCCCGCAGGCTGCTGAACTGCCATCCGCCCAGCCTCTACTGCTGCGGTTGGTGAGCGCGGTCCTCGGGAGCCACGTTATCCACAATCCCAGCGGTCATCTCACTAGGCAATTCGTTTCCTTCTTCGTCCAGCGCGGGCCGGGCGAGCACATCCACGGAGAGCCGCTGGCCGGCGTGACCGTTATAAACCCCGCGCACGGGAGCAATGTCGCCGTAGTCGCGCCCATAGGCAACGCGAATGTGTTGCAGCCCCACAGGCGTCCCCAGGGTGGGGTCGAGCGCCATCCAGCCGCTGTGGGGTAGGTAAACTTCGGTCCAAGCATGAGTCGCCTGGCCGCCGATCACCTGCTCCTTGGAGGCATTGGGCCCCTGGTCATCCGGGACAAGATAGCCGGAAACATACCTGCCAGGCAGCCCGCGCCGCCGCACCAGTCCAAGCAGAAGGTGGGCAAAGTCCTGGCAAACGCCCGCGCCCAAAGAAAGGGAGTCCGCAATTGAGGAATGCACGTGCGTGGCTCCCTTTACGTAACTGAACCGCTGGTTGATCAGGTCCGATGCCGCGCGCGCGAATCCCGTAACTGTTCCCCCGCTGGCTTTCTCCGCAATCGCCATCAGGGGTTCGAGGGCGGGCAGGTGCGGCACGTATGCGGTTGGGGCAACAAAATCGTAGTGATCTTCATACACGTCCTCCCGCTCGGAGTCGAACTCGTCGAGCGTCATCAGGCTCTCCACCGTGGGTGCCTCGTGGGTAAGAACCACCGAATCAGCCTGGATTCTCAGGTAACGATGAGGCGCGAGGATGTTGAATTGGTGTACCCAGTTTCCCAGCGCGTCATGGTAGCTGGTGCTGCGCGAGGCTGGAGTGGTCGTGAGGCGGAACGAGAGGCAGCTCTGATGGTCGTCGTGCATCGGCCTCAGGCGGACCTCGTTGTAGCTTTCGGTGACCGGCCCGTCGTATTGGAATTCGGTTACATGCACCAGCTGATAACGATTCAAGAGGCCACCCCGTAGTAGAAGTAACTGCGCGCAATATCTTCCCCAATGGATCGGCAGGATCGGAGCAGCCGGTTCAGATAGGGATGAAGTCCGCGATTGGAAATTTCAGTGATGTTGTCGTAGCACAGGCTTTCCAGCATTTTTCCGGTAAGGCGCTCCGCTTCGTTGGCATAGGAGCCCGAGGGCGTGCCACTGATCGAGCGCAGTCCCGACTGTACCTCGGTAATGCTGAAGCGGATCGATCGCGGATGCTGCGCATTCAGAATGAGCATTCCGGCTACTTTCTCCGGATCGATGGGCGAATGATATTGCCGGTGGTAGGCCTCATAGATGCCCACGGACTGAAGCACCGCCCTCCATTGATGCATGTCGGCGGTGGCGGCCAGCGAGGAAGAGTCCAGAAGGTTCTGGTATTGCACGTCAACCAGCCGGGCGGTCATTTCGGCGCGCTCCAGGTACCAGCCCATCCTCAGAAACTGCCAGCCTTCATCATGCGGCAGGGTGCCATCCGTCACGCCGTGAAAACGATGGCATCCGAATTTGATGGCATCGCAAAAACGATGGGGACCTCCTTCCATGCCATGGCTCGCGTGGAACCCCAGTACCATGTGATAGAGACCGTTAATGTCCTCCCACATCTCGCGCGAGATTTGGTCGCGGATGCTCCGGGCATTCTCCCGGGCTGTGGAGATGCACTGCACGATGGAATCGGGATTCTGCGGGGAAAACGCCAGATACTGAAACACGGTTTTGGCGTTGGCCGCCTCATGGTGCTGCAGGAAGCGCGCTTGGTTGCCCGCCATATTGATGAGCGGCTCCCAGCGAAGGCCATAATTCTGATGCGACTGCTCCAGCATCATGTGGTAGTTCACATCGAGAATGCGCGCGGTATCCTCGGCGCGCTCGATGTAGCGCCCCAGCCAGAACAGCGAATCTCCAATGCGGGATAACATGCTATTCGTCCTCCCGCAGTACCCATGTGTCTTTGCTGCCGCCGCCCTGCGACGAGTTAACCACCAGCGATCCCGGCTGCAGGGCCACGCGGGTGAGCGCTCCCGGCACAATGGTCACGCTTTGCCCGTCGTAAAGGCAGTAGGGACGAAGGTCCACGTGCCTGCCGGCAATGGTCTTGGAGGCGGAATCATAAGAAGGAACGCGCGACAGCGCCACCACCGGCTGGGCAATATAGTTCCG
>DASZRZ010000371.1:0-4202 GCA_035548935.1 Terriglobales bacterium | reverse complement strand
CGACCAGCTTGAGAGCCTTGGATATGGCGTACTGCTGGCGGGCGATGGTCCGAAAGCGATCGAGATCTTCCGGGAAAACCCCGGCATCGATCTGCTGCTCACGGACCTGATCATGCCGGGAGGAATGAACGGCATGGCGGTGGCCGAACAGGCATGGAAGCTGCGTCCGGGGCTTCCGGTACTTTTCACCTCGGGATACACGGAGAATGCGGCCCTGCATCAGGGGAGCATCGGTCCGGGAACGCACCTGCTGCAAAAGCCCTACCGGAAGCAGGACCTGGCAACGAAAATCCGGATGGTGCTTGAGGAAGCCCGCAAGAAAGCGACTTAGCCTTCACCGAGGATGACGGGGCAGGCGCTAACAAGCGGCGAACTCATCCAGCAACTGACTGAAGATCACTCCAGCGGTTCCAACTTGATGATCGACGCGCTGTGGTTGCTGCCAACCCAGAAGGTAACCGGCGTGGTGTGGTTATCGACAAAAACGCGGCGGACATTGGTGGCGCGGGGCAGCGGATACTCCACGAACTTCCCTGTCTTTGGATTGAGGCGCAGGATGCGGTTGATGAATTCCCCGCCGGCCCAGACCTCTCCATTCTTGTCGCTGGTGGCGTCGTAGGGCCAGACGCCGGGGGTTGGCGTACTCCACTCCTGGAAGGTGCGGGAGCGGGTGTCGAACATGCCGATCTTATCGGCGCGATTCTCGGCGAACCAGAGGCGGTCCTGCGGGTCCATCATGCCGCGTCGCGGGGCAGATTGCGGCGTAGGCGTTTTGAAAATCTCGATCGCGCCGGTTTTGGCGTCGATGCGGCCCACCTCTTCGCTGCCCATCACGGTGAAAAATCCGTTGTTTTTGGAGTCGGGTATTACGTCGTAAACATTGGGGCGGGGGATCTTGTACGGCTCGAAGTTCTCAAACTTCCCGCTGGCCAGATCGAGACGCAGGATGTTGTAGGTACCGGCGTCCTGCAGCCAGACCTTGCCGTCAACTTTGTCACGGCTGGCGCTGACCTGATTGATCTGGACATGAGGGCCGTTGAGATCGGGCGGAAGGCTCCACGTCTGAAATTTTCCGGTCTTGCGGTCGAATTTGGCGACGCCTCCCTGGAACTGCATGCCGAGCCAAAGGTTCTCGTCTTCATCGAAGCGCAGGCTGAGGATGCCCGTGGGCGCACCGGGCTTGAGTACCGGCACGGGGAACTCGGTGACCTTGCCGGTGCGGGGATCAAGGCGTCCCAGAATCTGTTCTCCGAAGCTGGCGTACCAGACCATGCCGGTGGAATCGACAATGACATCGTGCGGCTGGCGGGTTTTTGGAAGATCGTACTCGGTGTAGACAACCTGCGTGGACTTGCCCTTGAGTCGCGGCAGGGTCTGCAATTCATAGCTCCACGCGGGAGCTGTGCTTAGATTGACGCCCGCGAGATAGGTAGCCAGACGGCGGCGCTCTTCCAACTCTTTGGGAATCGAAGGCGCGCCTCCGATGCGGGGAGCCGGGGTCTTCTGCGGCGAGTAAGCGGTGGCGAGCGGCGCGTATTTCGACATGCGCTCGATGACCTTCATGAATCCTTCAACGTCATACTTCGAACGCGCAATGCGTTCGAGCGTATGGCAGTGCGCGCAGCCGTGGACGGAGTCCTTTTCCTTCGCGCTGCCCGGAAAGCTTGCCAGCCACTCGGTATTGGAAAGTTGCGCGGCCAGATCGGAGGTCTTGCGTAGGGCAAGATCGGCAGTGGCGGCCTTACCGGAAACGATCTTGACGGTGGTTGGGCTTTGGAGTTCGTAACCCACGGCCCTGATGTCGAGGGAATATTCGCCCGGTGCGAGCTTCTGGCTCGGAAAATGGTAGCTTCCATCGGCTGCGGTGACGACCGAGATTTTGATGGTGGAACTCTCGCCGCTAAGTTTGGCGGTGACCACCACGCCTTCCATCGCGCCTTCTTCCGTGGAGGTGACCTTGCCGGTAAGCGCATACGACTGCTTAGCGGCGTGATCGTGGCCATCATGGGCGCGGACCGGCAGAGAGGCGGAGAGCAAAAGGACGGCGGAGGCAACCGCGGAATACGCCAGCGAAGATAGCCTGATTTTCATATCGACCTCAATTTCAATTCCACCATTGCAACTGCATCAGCATCAGGTGCCATGCAGGGTAATGAGCAGCAATACGAACCGGTAGCCCAGAACGATAAATGCCAGGGCAAGCACCAGGGGAACGACCTGGAGTGCCCGGAAGATACCCGCCGATCCATAGACGCGGCCCGTCGCGATGTAGAGATAGACGGCGCAAATTGCGACTTCAAGGATCGAAAGCCAGTGGTCCAAGTTCTCCGATTCCAGGCCGGTGCCTCCGAAGTAGCGGCTGAGCGCAAGGACGGCGATGACGGCACAGAACAGCAGCAGGAGAAACGCGTACAGGTGGAGCGAGAAGACCACATGAACGACAAACGACCTCCGGCTGCGGAAGAATACAACGGGCGGAAGCAGAGCGAAAGGAATCACCATCAGTATGATGAGCGATTTCGCGTTCAGCGCAACCGCCTGATCGAAGACGGGCGCGTAGGTCTCCAGCGAAGTCTGCCTGCTTTCGAGCCGGTGAGCGACCCAGCGTTGCGCCAGCGGACTCCACGCCTGATTATGCAGATGGGAATTGAGCGGGGTGGAGAATACCTTCACCCCCACAAGGGACTGCATAGCGAAGAACAGCACGTTGGCGAAGAAAAAAAGCTGGAGCGGCCGGGTGTAACGGTTTCTTTGTCCCTGTAGGTACGCAACTGTAAGGGCGCCGGGGCGCGCCACCAGCCACCGGAGGCTGCGGATCAGGCGGGCATCCATGCTGGTGCAGGCCTCAAAGACCTGATCGGCAAAGCCGCGCAGAGTTAGATCGCGAGGCCGCAGTGGACTCTCTCCGCAGGAAGGACAAAAGGGCGAGGAAAGAGACAGGCTGCATACCTGGCAATTCCATGGCTCAGTGACGGCGGTTGCCTTGGGGTTCATGAGTCCAGAGGTTCCAGAAGAATCCCGATCCTATCGCGGCAATATTGAATCGCAGAAAGGCCAGCGGCAGCAAGGCTGGCGGAAGCAATTGTTGAGCCGTCCTTTAGGTGGTCAAACTCTCCACCCCATGGGCGGATTCGCGACTGAGAAGCGCGCGCTTGCGCTCGCTGCCCCAGCGATATCCCGCAAGGGCGCCGTCGCCGCGCACCACGCGATGACAGGGAACCACCACGGCAACCGGATTGGCGCAACAGGCGCGGCCTACCGCGCGAACCGAGGACGGCACTCCCATGCGCCGGGCAATCTCGCCATAGGACGCCGTTGAACCCACCGGGATGTTGCACAACTCCTGCCACACCCGATGCTGGAAGGCAGTGCCATGCAGGTCAAGGGGAAGGTCCAGGCCCGAGGCCGGAGCTTCGATGAAGTCAATGACCTTGGAAACCACCTTCGCAAAGCTGGCGTCTGCGGCGGCAAGGGTGGCCAGGGGAAAGCGGGCCTGTAAATCGCTTTTCATCTCTCCCGGATCGATGCCCAAAAGAATCGCACAAATCCCTTGTCCGGTTTTTGCAACCAGTACGGACCCGAGAGAGCACTTCCCCACCCCGAACTGTATTTCAAAGGCCAGCCCGGAAGCAGGATAGGAAGAGGACTGCAAATTCGAGTGGCGTTGAAGAAAGTTCATGTCGGTATCCAATGTACCCAAGATCCAATGTACCCGGGGTCTAATTTACCCGGAGAATGCGCCGTTCCAACCGGGTTATCCCCGGACATTGACCTTGGAGAATGTGAGAATAGCTCGCCCTGCGATCGGGCGTCCGAAGGTTCGCGCCGGCTGGAAGGTGGTAAAGATGAGCATGTTTTCCAGCCGTGGGGTCATCTTTTCCTTGTGGTAGTTGCTGGGCGACGAGAGAATTTTGTAGTCCTGCACACGGCCAAACTCGTCAACCGCCGCCTCAATCACCAGCGCGCCGGTGCCTTCGGATTTTGAGGAGAAGCTACAGGAAAAAGGCGAGTTCATGAGCTGCGGCGGAGTATAGAGCACGGTAGGAACATCATCGTTATAGGCGCGGAGCTGGTTGGGCACGGCGAGAAAGCCGATCAACAGGCCAAAGATGACAAACGCCGAGAAGGCGCCGGCGGTTGCCGGGACCATGACGGCGTCCACCACATTTTCCAGTTTTGATTGCACGATGGACCAGATTGTT
>DASZRZ010000370.1:0-4156 GCA_035548935.1 Terriglobales bacterium | reverse complement strand
GAAGTAGTCCGGAAGAACAGAGCGTATGGCGAAGAGGATTTTGCAGGGTCTGGTGGCCGGTGTAGTTGGCGCGGGCCTGTTTTTCTCGTTTTTTATGACGATCTCGGTGGCGGCGCTGGCGCTGATTGGCCGCCTCACGGTGGCCACCGTTGACACCCATTCCATCGTGGTGAGCCCGGTTGTCTTCTTCCGCACCTATGGCCTGCCGCTGAGCGCGGTGGCCTTTGCCATCTGTTTCTATCTGGGAATGCGCCGCCTGCGCCCCACGAGCGGAATTCAACCCGGAAGGTAACCGGCGGGGGCAGGGCAGCCCGCCGGGCCGGGGGCGAATCAAACTTGTCTTTAATCGTGAACAAATTGTGAACATAATGGTGAACACTTACTGGAATTGGCAGCGTGTGACGGCCGCAATCGCCCTGCGGATTCTGCTGATCACCTTTCTATTCACCCTGATGGCATTCGCCGTCGGCCTGTTTCTGGGGATTGTGATCCTCGCCTTGGAGAGCACCTTTACCGGCGCCATCGAATTCTCAAGGGCATACCGGCATTACGCCATTCCCGCCGGTTTCGTAGGGATGTTTGCCGGTTTTACCGGCATGCTGGTGATCGAGCTGCGGCATCTGCGGCGTCCCCGAGGCCGTATTTCAGCCCCGAAAGGCCTGCCGTTCTGAGGGCTCCACCCCCGCGGAAGATGCTAAAATAAACTGGCTCGTTGAATGTCCGCGAGCAGATGTCCACGAAGACAGGTGGAGTGTTTTGGCCTCTGGCACGCACCAGGTATTTACCGTTCGCGAGACGCATGCCCGCGTTTTAAGGTCGGAGAACCGCCTGATTGCCCACAGCCAGGACAGCGGCTGGCGCTCTCTCTACGCTGCCATCTTTGAAGAAGCCCCCTTCGAAGCCACGGAATCTTCCATTCCCCATCCGTCCTTCATTTATCACCTGTGCCGCCCCACGGAGGTCATCCGCAAGATTGAGGGCGCGCCGCGCGAGAAGGCTGTGATCGGGCCGCGCCGCTTCAGCCTCACTCCCGGAGGAGCCACCACCCAGTGGCAGCACTCGGGGAATCCCGAAATTCTCCAGGTCTATCTCCGCAAGTCGATCTACGAGTCGGCGGTGAATGAGATGTATGGATGCGAAGGCGCATCCGCTGAAATCCTGCCGCGCTTCGCCATACTGGACCCGCTGCTCGAACAGCTCGGCATCACCATCGCCACCGCATTGCGCGATGGAACAATCGAAGACGGACTCTATATCGACACGCTGGCGCAGATGATCGCGGTGCACCTGGCGCGGCAGCACTCTTCGCGCTCGCGCCCCCCGCGCGTTCCCGCCAGCGAGGCCATTACCGGATGGAAGTGGCGCCGCCTGATCGACTTTATCGAAGCCAATCTGGAAGGCGACCTCAGCCTCGACTCGCTTGCCGCCGAGGTTTCCATAAGCCCTCTGTATTTGCCGCGTGCCTTCAAAACCGCCGTGGGCCAGTCTCCTCATCAATACGTCCTCAAGCGGAGGATCGAACGGGCACGCGATCTCCTCACCCAGACCGATGCTCCCATTGCCGACGTGGCGCTGGCCGCGGGATTCTCCTCCCAGAGCCATCTCTCCAACTGGTTCCTGCGGGTGGTGGGAATGCCGCCGGCGGAATACCGCAAGCAGCGCAAGTAGTTCAGCTCCCATCATCAGGACAAAAAAGCGGCCCCCGTAGAAAAACCGGAGGCCGCTATTTTCTTCAGGAAGCTGCCGCGTTTACCGCTTATAGAACGGAGGAAGCTGCGCGTCGTAGTTGATCCACACCGATTTGGCGTGGGTGTACTCGCGCATGGCCTCGAAGCCCATCTCCCTGCCGTAGCCCGATTCGCCCACGCCGCCAAAGGGTGAGCCCGGATTCACGCGCTTGTAGCTGTTCACCCACACCATTCCGGCGTGGATGGCAGCGGCAACGCGATGGCCGCGAGCAAGGTTCGTGGTCCACAATCCGCCGCCGAGGGCGTATTGCGTACCGTTAGCGATGGAAATCACCTCGGCCTCATCGCGGAAGCGGGTCACGCTCACAAAGGGACCGAAGACCTCTTCCTGGCAAACGCGGTCCTGCGGGCTTGCCAGCACAACCGTGGGCTCAACGTAGCAGCCATCGCGGAGCGCGGGATCGCTGGGGGCCTTGCCGCCGGTAAGGATGGTGCTGCCCTGGTCCTTGGCAACCTGCGAGTAGCTCAACACGCGATCACGGTGACCGGCGGAGGTGAGAGGGCCCATCTCCGTATTGGGGTCCAGGGGATTGCCCAGGCGGATCGACTTGGTAAGCTCCAGGAACTTGCTCAGGAACTCATCGGCAATCTTCTCGTGCAGCAGCAAACGCGAACCGGCGATGCAGGCCTGTCCCTGATTGTGGAAGATTCCAAAGGCCGAGCCATTCACCGCGGGAATCAACGGCGCGTCTTCAAAAACAATGTTCGCGCCCTTCCCTCCCAGCTCCAGTTGCAGGCGCTTGAGGTTCCCGGCTGACGCCTGAACGACCTTGCGGCCCACGGCCGTCGATCCGGTGAAGGCAAGCTTGTGAATCCCGCGATGCTCCGCCATGTACTGGCCGGCGATGTTGCCGTATCCGGGCACGATGTTCACGACCCCTGCCGGAATGCCGACCTCCGCCATTAGTTGCGCGACACGCAGCGCGCTCAGAGGCGTCAACTCAGCAGGCTTCAGCACCACGGTATTGCCCGCGGCCAGCGCCGGACCCATCTTCCAACTGGTAAACATCAGCGGAAAGTTCCACGGCACAATCTGGCCCACCACGCCCACCGGCTCGCGAAGCACATAGTTCAGGAAGCCGGGATCCACGGGGATCACATCGCCCTGAACCTTGTCGGCCATTCCGCCAAAGTAACGGAAGGTGGCAGCGGTGCGAGGAACGTCGAGGTTCCGGGTGTCGCGGATGGGATGCCCGGTATCCAGAGACTCAAGCGTGGCCAGATACTCGGCATCGGCCTCGATGGCATCCGCCAGCTTCAGCAGCAGGCGTCCGCGCTCAGCAGCGGCCATGCGCTTCCACGCGGGCAGCGCCCTGGTGGCGGCTTCAACCGCCCGGTCGATATCGTCGGCTGTGGCCTCCGCAACTTCGGCAAGGAGGCTGTTGTCGTGAGGATTCAGAACAGGGATACGCCCGCCCTTGGCGGCGTCCACGAACTCCCCGTTAATGAACAACCGGTTCTCAATCTTCAACTTAGGCTGCGTAATCAGGACTTCAGCTTGTGTGCTCAAGAATCCACCGTCCGGGCCTTTCCGGCCCCTGAAATGTCTTCGCGGGGTGCAGCTCCGCGGGTCTTCAATTAAGTAGAACTTAAATCAAACCTCTGTTTTTCGAACCTCAACTATTAAACCTATCAATTTGAATAGTCAAGCGCCCGAAAGGACGCAAAAAGATTGGCCGGGCTTCGCCTGTGAATCGTCGGCGGAGCCCGGCTTTCTTTTGTTTCGTGGGACTTAGGTTATGTAGAACCTGCCAGCTACTGGCTATGCCCTACGATCCTATGCGTTTGCCTTGCTAACCTTGCGCGGAGCCGTCTCGGTAAGGAAGGCGCATACCACAATTCCCAGAAGCACGCCCGCCAGGGGCATATACAGAATGCTCTGGATACCGTAGGTCTGGGCGATAAAACCCCCGATGGCGGGCGCGATGCCGCCGCCGAAGATTTCGCCCGATCCGACTACCAGGCCGATGGCGGAGGAGACCAGTCCAACAGGAGCCGCCTCCGTGGCAATAGGACCGGTAATGAGCGCCACATTCCCCAGCGAGAAGAACGAAATCAGGAAGAGCAGGATAAACAGCGGCCAGATGCTGGCTGCCGTGTGCATAAAGAGATAGAGAAAGACCGCAGCCCCGAGGAACGCAACCACGGACACCAGCCGGCGGCCAAAAATGTCGGAGAGGCCGGGAATGCCAAACTGGCCCACAAATCCTCCGAAGCCAAGCGCCGAGATTACAAAGCCCATTTGCTGCGGGCTTAACTTCAGGTAATCGATCAGGTAGTTGGGCAGCATTCCGCCCAGCACGAAGATGCAGGCCATGGCACAAAACAGCGCCACCATGCTCACGATAATGTTGCGATGCCGGAAAACTTCAGCCCAGCTGCCGCCGTGCTTGGCTGCGCCAATCTCT
>DASZRZ010000369.1:0-3438 GCA_035548935.1 Terriglobales bacterium | reverse complement strand
CACCACCAGAATGCGCGGGTGGCGTACGGAAGCCTGCTCGGCGGCCTGAGTTCCAGGCACTGTAAGTTCCGAGGAAAGTCCTGAAAACGAAGTTTCAGCAACCCCAGCACCAGCAACTCCAGACCCAGTAAACGCAGTATTAGCGGCAGCGTCCGGAGACATCGGCGGTCCCTTCTCTTGCGTGGTAATCATCGTCGCTGGAGGGAGCTCTCGAGCATCAACCTGTACGACTCGAAGCACCTCTTCTGGGGTGGTAGTGCCTTCACGAATTTTGCCCAGAGCTTCGTCGAGCAGGAAACGCATTCCACCTTTAACGGCTCCACGACGCAGATCGTGCTCCGTAGCATGTTTGCAGATCAATTCCGCCAGTTCCGGGGTAAGTCGCAAGAGCTCATAGATGCCCATGCGGCTGGAGTATCCCGTGCCTTCGCAGGTATCGCAGCCGCGGCCATGCCAGTAGATGGCATTCGGGTCCAGCCCAAGCTGATGGAGGGAGGATGCGGTGGGATGATACTGCTCCTTGCAGTTATCACAGATGCGCCGCAGCAGGCGCTGCGCCACGATGAGATTGATGGAATCACTGAGGACAAAGGGGTCCACGCCCATGTCCAGCAGGCGGGTCACCGTTGCAATGGTGCCGTTGGTGTGCAGCGTGGAAAGCACCAGATGTCCCGTGAGCGCCGCATGAAAGGCGATCTCATGAGTTTCACGGTCTCGAATTTCACCCACCATGATGACGTCAGGGTCCTGCCGCAGAATGGAGCGCAGGCAGTTGGCGAAGGTCATTCCAGCCTTGACGTTCACCTGAACCTGGTTGACGCCGGCCAGTTGGATTTCTATGGGATCCTCAACGGTCACGATATTGATGGTTGGATTGAGCTTCGAAGTCAGGAAGGAGTAGAGAGTTGTGGTCTTGCCGCTGCCCGTCGGCCCGGTGACCAGAATCATGCCTTGAGGCTGGCTGGCGGCTTCCTTGAACATGGCCAGCGCCTGGGGAGACATGCCCAGCGTCTCAACGCCCTTGATCTGGCTCGCGGAGGCAAGAATTCGAAGAACGATTTTTTCTCCGTACTGAGTGGGCAGAGTGGAGACGCGAATGTCGGTTTCTCTGCCCGGAAGCTTGACCTTGATGCGGCCATCCTGAGGCCGTCTGCGGTCGGAGATGTCGAGCTTTGCAAGAATCTTGATGCGTGAGCACAAGGGCTCCTGAAGCCACTTGGGAAGGGTGGTGAACTCCTTAAGCATGCCTCCCACGCGGTAGCGAACCAGCAAGCCGTGTCCGGTCGGCTCCAGATGTATATCGCTTGCCCCCGCCTCAATGCCGCGCTGCAGGATTAAATTCACCAGCTTTACCACGGGGCTGTGTTCGCTGGATGTTTCTTCCGTAGTTGTCTGGATCTCCTCTTCGGCGACGATATCGAGTTCGGTTCCCTCGATGATGTTGCCGATCAGCCCTTCCAGCCAGCGGTCGGGAGAGTAGTAGCGGTCGATGGCGTCCATGAGGTCGGAAACGACGGCGATGGACGGCTTGATGTTGCATCCGGTGACGAACTCAAGCTGCTGCAATGCCGCCAGATCATTCGGCGAGGCCATGGCAACGTGCAAAATCGGCAGGCGGTGCAAGCCGGCAGAGACGGGGACTTCCTTGCGCAGAGGGATACACACCAGCTTGCGGGCCCACTGCGCGGGAATGCAATCCAGGGCGTCATGCGGAATCTGCATCTCGGCAAGGTGAACAAAAGGAATTTTCAACTGGCTGGCAATTCGCATCGCCGCAGTGGTATCCGCGGATTGCCTGGCGCTTTCCGAGGGATGGACGGTAACCGGTACCTGGTGCGTTTTCGGAGACATTTGGCGAGATACCTGTGACATTGAATTGCAGTTGGAATGCCAAACGACTTGCGCGCCCAGCAGCCGCAAACGCAACAGAATCAGTAAAAGCAGGCACGGGAACACAACGCAGGGAGTCTTGATTCTGGAATTGAGACATTCCACGCAGGAATCCGGTGGGTTCCGATTTGCAACTCGTTTCATCGCGGCACGCACCCGGGGCATGTTCCACCGATAGACATGGGCAGTCCAGCGAGGAGGGACAAAAATGTTTCTATGAACGGGAATTCTAAATATCTGATTCGTTTACTCGTGATTGATGATGACAAGAACAATCTGGAGTTGATCGTCTCGGCGCTGGCGCAAGACGGACTGGAAATCATCGGTTGTGCCGATTCCAGGGAAGCGCTGAACTACTTCCGTCAGTTCCGTCCTCATATCGCGTTGATCGACATGGTCTTGCCGGGGAATGAAGGGCTCCAGATCATGCGCGAGATGGTGAGCAACGATCCGGCGGTGGAGGTGATCCTGATGACGGCCAACTCTTCCACCGAATGGGCCGTGGATGCCATTCATCGTGGGGCAAGGGACTTCCTGAACAAACCGCTCAAACTGCCGCTTCTTCGGGGCCGGATCGGCAAACTTATTGATGACGCAAGAGAAAGGCAGAAAGCGCTGAGTCTTGAAGACGAACTGGTCAACACCTACCAGTTTGAGGGCATGGTAGGCCGCAGCCCGCTGATGCTGGATGTATTTACCAGGATTCGCCGCATCGCCCCTCACTACCGGATGGTGCTGATCGAGGGCGCGACCGGAACCGGAAAAGAGCTGGTGGCACGCGCGTTGTACTCGCGTAGTCCTGCCGCGGACAAAACATTCGCGGTCTGCAACTGTTCGGCCATCGTGGAAACCCTGGTGGAAAGCGAATTATTCGGGTATGTCCGCGGAGCGTTTACCGGCGCGCAACAGGACAAGATCGGGCTTTTTGAGTATGCCAATGGCGGGACCGTTTTCCTTGACGAGATCGGGGAGCTTTCCCTGGCAGCGCAAGCCAAACTTCTGAGAGTACTGCAGGACCAGGAGATTCAACGAGTTGGCTCTCCAGCGATTCGCAAGGTGAATGTCCGGATTATCGCGGCCACCAACCGCGATTTACGGGCCCTGGTGGCGGAGAACAAATTCCGCGGCGATCTTTATTACAGGCTCTCGACCATTGAGATTCGACTGCCCACCCTTACGGAGCGGGGAGAAGATTTGCGTCTTCTGCAAAATCATTTCCTTAAACAATTTTCAGCCCAGTACAACAGGCATTTTTCGGGAATCACACGGCGAGCCCAGGTTGCGCTTGGCCGGTATGCATGGCCCGGCAATGTTCGCGAGCTAGGAAGCGTGCTGGGAAATGCCTGCATGCTCGCAGAAAATGATGTAATTGACGTTTGCGATCTACCTTCAAGAATCCTGAAAAACGAGGCTACGCTCAGCCCAGTGGATGTACACCTTAGTCTGGAAGAGATTCAGCGGCGGCACATCCTGCGGGTGCTTGATGCGGTGGGCGATGACAAGCGGAATGCCGCCGAGGTTCTGGGGATCGGAATTTCAACCCTGTAC
>DASZRZ010000368.1:0-11863 GCA_035548935.1 Terriglobales bacterium | reverse complement strand
GGGTTCCGCCATCTTCCATGGCGCGCGCCGCGTTATCGCAGATATTCCAGAAAACCTGTTTGATGCGATCTCCGTCCACCAGCGCCGGAGCATGAGGTGTGCTGTAGTTGCGGACAATACGCAGCGCAGAGGAACCGTTGGAGGGCCGGTTTTCCAGCAGCATCAGCGTATCTTCCAGCAGCGGCACCAGGTCCATCAGTACGAACTGGTATTGCTTCTCGCGGGAGTACGTCAGGAAATCGGTGACGATATTGTTCAGCCGCTCCGATTCCCGCGTCACGATATCCACCAGGATGCGCTGCTCCTGGTCGAGTACCGCAACGTCGGCCAGCATCTTCACCGAGCCCGCGATGGACGAAAGCGGATTGCGGATTTCATGGGCAATGGCGGCTGCCATTCTTCCCACCGCCGCCAGCCGGTCACGCAGGCGTACCTCGCGCTCCAGCCGCCGCACCTCGGTGAGATCGTCGAAGGTGTAAACGTAGCCCACCGCGCCGCGTCCGGGAACCTCGAGCGCCGAGCGTGAGAGGGCAAAGGTTTTGTACCTTCCCGTGGGTACTCGTGAGCGGAGTTCGCAGCGCACCGCGGGCTCTCCCAGCCGGGGAAGAGGCTCTTCGAATAGCTCCGCCACGGGATGACCGATCACGTCCTCTCCCTTGCGCTCCAGAAGCTTTTCCCCGGCTGCGTTGATCAAGGTGACGCGTCCGTCAAGCCGCGTGGTAATCAGTCCGCCGCTGATCGAATCGACAATGTTCGCGTGAATCGCCTGTAAATCCTCCAGGGCGCCGCTCTTGTCCTGCAATTGCACGCTGGCCAGCCGCAGTTTGCTGCTGAGCTGGGCGGAAAGATAGGCGATCGCCAGGTAGGCGAAAAGATTGATAAAGATAGTCGCCTGGAGCGACCGCAGGTCCATCGTCGAGGAAGAAAAAGACCGGATGATGCCGAAGTAGGAAAGTTCCAGAACCGCGCCGTTCAGAATGAATGCGACCGCGGCGGTCAGTAAAATCCAGGCCGTCGGCAATAGTGTGCTGCCAGTGATGATGATCAGCGGATACAAGAAATGAAACGGACTGTCGATGCCACCCGTCAGGTGAACCACCGCGGTCGCAATACAAAGGTCGGAGAGAATCTGCAACCGCGACTGAAAGCGTGCATCCGTCCAAACCGAAAGCAGAAGAAGATACAGAACGGAGATGGTGTACCAGAAGAGAATTGCCGAAATGAACAGGCCCTTGGGCAGAACGGAGGGCGCCAATACCGCAACCGCCAGCTCGATACCGAAGACAAAGGTAATGACAATGATGCGTACCTTGCTCAGCCAAACCAGCCATCCACGGTCTCTGAACTCGTTATCCATTCCGTTGGTTCTTCAGTCCATTTCACCAAGCGGGATGCAACACGTGGCCAGCTCGAACAGTGATCGGGCCGGGGAATCCAAATTCCAACATGTGCGGGACTGGGCAGTCCCGCCTTAGCCGGAAAGCTTGGCAATCATCGAGAACAGCGGCATGTACAACGAAATCACGATGCCGCCGACCGCGGCTCCCAGAAAGCCGATCATCACGGGCTCAAGCAGCGTGAGCATGTCCTTGGTGGCCGCGTCCACTTCGTCTTCGTAGAAATCGGCGATCTTCTGGAGCATGGCGTCCATGGCTCCGGTGGCCTCGCCCACTCCGATCATCTGCGTCACCATGTTGGGAAAGACGCCGCTTTCCTTCAGCGGATCCACAATGGTGCGGCCTTCCTCGATGGCCTTCCGCACCTTCATCAGGGCCTCTTCCAAAACTGCGTTGCCAGAGGTCCGGGCGGTGATCGCCAGACCTTCGAGAATCGGAACGCCGGAGGTGATCAGTGTGCCCAGGGTGCGCGTGAACCGGGCCACTGCAATCTTGCGCAGAACCGTTCCGAAGATCGGCAGGTTCAGCAGCATCTTGTCCCACAGATATTTGCCCCGGGGATCCTTGCGCATCTGCCTTACTCCGATTACCAATCCTATGATTGCAACGAAAAACACCCACCAGAAGTCGCCGACGAATTTGCTTAGCGCCATGACAATGCGCGTGGGGAGCGGAAGATCGACGCCCAGGCCCGCGAACAGGTTGGCGAAGATGGGAACGACAAATTTCAGCAGCGCGCCCACGATCAGGATGGCAATGCTGATCACCGCCACCGGGTAGATCAATGCCGATTTCACCGCGGACCGGAGTTTCACCGCTTTTTCAACGTAGGTCGCCAGCCGTTGAAGGATCACATCCAGAATGCCGCCCGTTTCGCCGGCATCGATCATGTTGACCGTGAGATCGTCGAAAATCTTGGGATGCCCCTTCATGGCATTCGAGAGCGTGGATCCGCCTTCCACCGTGGTTCGCACCGCGTTCAGCGACTTCTGGAAGGTGAGGCTCTCCTGATTAGCGGCGAGAATTTCCAGGCACTGCACCAGGGGCAGGCCGGCGTCGATCATCACCGAGAACTGCCGGAAGAAAATGGCGATATCCTTGGTCGGCACCTTGCCGGAACCAAACGTCGGCAGAACGAACTCTTTGCCCTTTTCCTTGATTGCGGTCGCCGCAATGCGCTCCCGCGCCAGCTGCCACTTGAGCACCTGCTTGTTTTCCGCCATGCGTTCGCCGTGGATTTTCTTGCCCGCGGCATTGGTTCCCGAATAGGTAAAAACTGGCATTGCAACACCTCGTTACGGGCCGTCCTGTTGCTGGAGCGGCTGGTTCTCTATCGTTTGACCGCCGATGCTGCCGGCTGGGTATTTCGGTTCGACAGGATGGCGCCCCTGTTGATCATCTCCTGCAACTCATCCGGCAGGGACGAGCGTTGTAAAGCTGTTTCCAGCGAGATTTGCTTCTGGAAGTGCAGCGACGCCAGGGATTGATTGAACGTCTGCATTCCGTATTTGTCCTGGCCCGACTGCATCGCCGAATAAATCTGGTGAATCTTGTCCTCGCGGATCAGGTTCCGCACCGCTGCGTTGGGGATCAGAATCTCCATGGCCATGGCGCGACCCTGTCCGCCGATTTTGGGCAGAAGCGTCTGGCAAAGCACGCCTTCCAGCACCAGCGAAAGCTGCGCGCGAATCTGCGACTGCTGGTGCGCGGGAAACACGTCGATCACACGGTTGATCGTGGATGCCGCGGAGTTGGTATGCAATGTGCCGAAGGTGAGGTGGCCGGTCTCGGCGATGCGCAGGGCCGCCTCAATCGTCTCCAGGTCGCGCATTTCGCCGATCAGCACCACGTCCGGGTCCTCGCGCAACGAGGCCCGCAGCGCCGCGGTGAAGGACTTGGTGTCGGCATGCACCTCGCGTTGATTGACCAGGCAGCTTTTGTGCTGGTGAACAAACTCGATCGGATCTTCAATCGTAATGATGTGGTCGTGCCGCTCGGTATTGATCTTGTCCAGCATGGCGGCCAGCGTGGTCGATTTTCCCGAGCCCGTCGGCCCGGTCACCAGAATCAGTCCGCGCGGACGGTCGCACAGCTTGGCAACCACCGGCGGCAGATTCAGTTGAGCGAAGGACTTGATCTCGAAGGGAATGACCCGGAAGACCGCTCCGGTGGCGCCGCGCTGGTTGAAGACGTTTGCGCGGAAACGCGCCAGCCCCTTAATGCCGAAGGAAAAATCCAGCTCCCAGTCTTCCTCGAAGCGGTGCTTCTGCGCGTCGGTCATCACGCTGTAGGCAAGGGCCTTGGTCTCCGCCGGCGACAACTGTGGCATGTCCAGAGGCTGCAGATGTCCGTGCACGCGAATCTGCGGAGGCGAATTGGTGGCCAGGTGCAGATCGCTGCCGTTGATTTCCAGCAGCTTCTTCAGTAAGTCGCTAAGCGTTGCAGCCATGAGTTTCTCTTCTCAGTTTGCTTCGTGTTCGTACAGTTCCCGCCGCGCTTCAGACCCACGCGGCTAGTGAACCGTCTCCCGCGCCACTTCTTCCAGGGTCGTTACCCCGAGCGCCACCTTGACGAGTCCGCTGCGGCGAAGCGTCATCATCCCGCGTTCAATCGCTTTTTTCTTCAATTCCAGGGCCGAGGCTCCGATCAGGATCAGCTCGCGGATTTCTTCATCCACTTCCATTACTTCGTAAAGACCAGCGCGGCCTTTGTATCCGGTGTTGTTGCAGGTTCCGCATCCCCGGCCCTTGTAAACCTTTACGGACTTGGCCTCTTCCGGGCTGTATCCGGCTTCAATCAGCGCCGGTTCGGGAATCTCCGCCACTTCCTTGCACTCCACGCAAATCCTGCGTACCAGCCGCTGCGCACAGATCAAGTGGACGGCGGTCGCCACCAGGAAAGGCTCAATGCCCATGTTCATCAGACGGCTGATGGTCTCCGGAGCGCCGTTGGTGTGCAGGGTGGAAAGCACAAGGTGTCCGGTCAGTGCTGCCTTTACGGCGATCTCCGCCGTTTCGAAATCTCGAATCTCTCCCACCAGAATGATGTTCGGATCCTGACGCAGAAACGACCGCAGCGCCGCCGCGAAATTCAGTCCGATGGATTCCTTCATCTGAACCTGGTTTACGCCCGCCAGCTGAAACTCCACCGGGTCTTCTGCTGTCATGATGTTGGTGGAAGGCGTGTTCAGCCGCGCAATGGAGGAATAGAGCGTGTTGGTCTTTCCCGAGCCCGTGGGCCCCGTTACCAGAACCATGCCATAGGGCTTGAGAATCGCCCGCTCGAATTTGGCCAGGGACTCTGCCTCGAATCCGAGCTTTGTCATGTCGAGCCGCAAATTCTCCTTGTCGAGAAGCCGCAATACGATCTTCTCGCCCCAGAGTGTGGGAAGCGTGCTGACGCGGTAATCGAGCTGCTTCTTCCTTCCCGACAGGTTTACCTTCAGCATGATGCGCCCATCCTGAGGCAGGCGCTTTTCGCTGATGTCGAGCTTCGACATGATCTTGATGCGGGAGGTGATCGCGTCTTTCAGCTTGAGGGGCGGCGACATGATTGACTGCAAAATGCCGTCGATGCGGAAGCGGACCCGGTATTCCTTTTCGTAAGGCTCGATATGAATGTCGCTGGCCCCGCGCTTTACCGCATCCGTGAGAATCAGGTTGACCAGCTTTACGATGGGGGCCTCATCGGCCGCTCTTTCCAGCTCGGAAAGGCCCATCTCCTCCTGTTCGGTCTGCAATTCCACGTCGGCGTCATTGATCTCCGACATCGACGCCATTACCGTTTCCAGATCTTCATCCGGCCCCGACGAGACCGCTCCATACGACTTCTCAATCCCGTCGAGAATGGAGCTTTCGGAGGCCACCACCGGCTCAATGTTGAATCCCGTCATGAACTTGATGTCGTCCATGGCGAATACATTCGTGGGGTCCACCATCGCAATGGTGAGCGACGCACCCACGCGGCTCAGTGGCAGGATCTGATATCTCTTGGCAGCTTCGTAGGGGATCAGTTTGACAACCGCGGGATCGATCTCAAAGTAGGCGAGGTTGATGGCGGGAACGCCGTACTGCCGTGAAAGAAAATTCGTTACTTCTTCATCGGTGAGGAAGTTCAGCTTCACCAGGATGGACCCCAGGCGCGACCCGGTTTCCTTCTGAACCTTCAGCGCCTGCTCCAATTGTTCCGGCGATATTACCTTCTCTTTAACTAGAAGATCGCCGAGTCTCTGGGACATATTTCCCGGTCTCCCTAAACCTCCGTCAACAGCCGGGAGCCGCTTTGAATGCGAGATATCCCCAACCTGTTATCACGGACAGCTTTTACCAAGGTTGCGCGAATCGTAAGATTGGTGACATATATTGTCAATCACGAAGGGTGTTCCAGGGGTAGCCCAAAGGACGATGTCCTTCTGTGGGAAGCTCTTACCGTGCCGAGGTACCTCGTTGAGCATATCCAAATCCGCGAATGGCCCCCGGAATGCTAAAGCCAGAGCCAGTTTTTTGCCCCACCCCGGGCAGAAGGCTGGACAGAAGAAGGATCTGCGTCGGTTCTACCGTACGCTGTTCCGCAACTTGGGACCGCAGCACTGGTGGCCGGCTCAGTCGCGATTCGAGGTCATCACCGGTGCTTTCCTGACGCAGAATACCTCGTGGAAGAATGTTCAGCTTGCACTGGCCAACCTCCGCCGGCGCCGTCTGCTTTCGTTGAACGGCATTCGCCGTACCTCTCAGGGCGAGTTGGAGACGCTGATCCGCCCGGCGGGATACTTTCGCCAGAAGGCCCGAAGCCTGAAAGCTTTCGTCGAATTTCTTGACGAGCGCCACCACGGCTCTCTGGAACGCATGTTCCGTCAGCCCACCCATCTTCTCCGCGATGAGCTGCTGGCACTGCGCGGCATCGGGCCGGAAACCGCGGACTCCATCCTTCTTTATGGCGGAGGCCACCCCGTGTTTGTAGTAGATGCCTATGCCCGGCGGATTCTGGAACGTCACGGCATCCTGCCGCCCGGAGCGCACTATGAGGAAGTCCGTGCGCTGACGGAGTCGGCCCTGGGTTCTGCCGGATTTGCCGGGGAAGCCGCTGCGCTCCATGGCCTCCCGTTTTTTCAGGGGAGGTCGCAGCACCGGAGTTCGCGCATCAGCAGAATGCGGCTTAGCCCTCAAGCCCGGGTGTTCAATGAAATGCATGGTCTGGTAGTTGCCGCAGGCAAGGATTTTTGCCGCAAGACTCAACCGCGATGCGATACCTGTCCGCTGGGTCCTCTTCTTGTGAGGTGATTTCTTAAGAGATGATTCGCGGCTGTCCGCATCTGGCGCTTCCGCACCAAACTAACCAACGGCGAGTCCGGTGTTCCGGGCAGTGCCGCATGGTACTCTCGTCTCGCTCTGTGATTCGCCGGCCCATGGGTGCTCGAGGCAATAACCTGCGGCGGCTGCTTACAACTTTTCAGACCCTGGCGGACCTTGGCTCGGAGCTTACCTCCGAGACCGAGTTTCCACGCCGGGCGAACTCCGTCCTCACCATGATTATGGAAGCCATGGAGGCGCGCCAGGGCGCGCTCTTCATCTTCCGCGACCGTCCCGCGCTGCTTTCCTCCGTGGCAGCGGCGGGTTTTGCGGCATTTCCGGAAAATGCCGTCATTCCGCTGCTCCCCCGCCACGTGCATGCATTGAACTCGGCGCGTGGTCCGCAGGCAATCTCCACCAAGTCCTGGGAGCTGTTTTTCAGCGCCAACGGAAACATCGCCCCGGAGCTGTTCAAGTGCGTCGCCCCCTTGCGGGTGGGCGGCAAACTGGCGGGCGTGCTGGTTCTGGGGCACCGAGAAGAGGATGCCTCTTACGCGGAAGACGATCTGGAAGCCTTGAATATGCTCGGCAGTTACGTAGCCCTGGCCCTGCAGAACTTCAGCCTCTCCGAATCGCTTGCCAGCCGCGTCTCCGAGCACCTGCGGCTTCTGGGCTCGGTACAGACGTTTTACGACAATACTCTCGAAACCTTTGCCCAGGCCATCGACATCAAGCACGTCAACATCCACGGACACTCGCTTCGTGTGGGCCGTTACTCCTCCGGTATGGCCGAGGCCCTTGGCATGGACGCTGCCGAGATCGCAGGCATCCGCGCCGCCGGTTACCTGCACGACATCGGCAAGGTTTCAGTCGATAAAGGGCTCTTCGGCAAAGCGGGGGCCCTCGATGCCCAGGAGTTCCGCGATATGGCGGATCACACCGTCGTCGGTTACCAGATAGTTCAGAACGTCCAGTTTCCCTGGGCGAACATTCCCGAGATCGTGCGCTCGCATCACGAGCGGGCCGACCATTCCGGGTATCCCGACGCCCTGGGAAGCGAGGACATTTCGCTCCCGGTCCGCATTACCGCCGTTGCCGACACCTTTGACGCCATGACCACCGAGCGTCCCTACCGGCGGCGAATGTCGGCGGGCGAGGCTCTGAGCGAGATTGTGCGGCTTTCTCCCCAGAAGTTCGATCCCTCGGTGGTGCAGGCGCTTTTGATTCAGGTGCGCCGCGATGCCGTGGGCAGCAACCACACACGCTTCCTTGAGGATCGCGTGATCTGCAATATCGCTCCCACCGACGTGGATGTACTCGCAGCCGCTCTCAATCACAAGTTAACGCACGGGCGCACCTATTCCGCCTGAGAGGTTCCCGCCTTGGGGATCCAGTTTTAGAATTAACGCCCCCGTTACGGACCAGAAGCATGGCAAGCCGCAATCCATTTCCGCTATTCCCTGATCAGCGCGTATTCTGCGAAAGAGCAGTACAACTCTTTGCCAGCAGCGAGGGGAGAATCTGATTGCGCCGGATCATCGACCAGATTCGTGAATCGGACGTTTCCGTGGAGACCATGCGCGCCGCGGCGCGCGGAGCGGTCGATGCGCCGCCCCAGGAGATCGTCGAGATTCTTGTTCATCTCACCTCCAATGCCCTCTTTCGCAAACAGGCGGCGCTTACCCTCGCCGGATGGGATGAGGCGGTTTGCTTAGAGGTGCTCCGCCAACCTTCCACGCCGAAAACCGTTCTGGACTACTTTCTGCACAAGGACAACCGCCGTCCGGCTCTGCTTCCGGCTCTGCTGGAAAATTCCGCCGTCGAGGAATCCGCGCTCTTCGAGATTGCACAGGAGACTTCTAAAGATGTGGTGGCGGCTCTGCTCGCCAGCCCCCGGGTTTTGACCTCCGTCAATCTGTTGAACGGATTGCTCATCAATCCCGTTCTGACCCAGGCCCAGCGCGACGACGTACGGAAAGAACTCACGACGCTCGGTAATCTGGAAGGCGCCACCTACGTTTACGACGAAGAACTCGAACGGTATTTCCTCGAACATGCCGATGAGATTCGGGCCGAGCAGGATAAACCCTTCGAACTCTTCCGGCATAAGGATGATCCCGAAGCTGTTCCCCATGAGTTGGAGCTGGGTATCGCCGGCACCGATCTGACACCGGAAATGCTTGAGAGGCTCTCGATTTTTCAACGCATCTCCCGCATGAATGTCAGCGAACGTGTGCAGATGGCCATCAAGGGCAACCGCGAAGAGCGGTTCATCCTGGTCCGGGATGGTTGCAGGGTTGTGGCCCGGGCGGTTCTGGAATCTCCCAAGCTCACCGACCAGGAAGTTGAAACCTATGCCGGGATGAAAAATGTCCAGGAAGGGGTTTTGCGCAGCATCGCCAATAAACGCAGGTTCATCAAGAGCTACTCCATCATCCGCAATCTGGTGAGCAATCCCCGCTGTCCGCTGGACGTGCAGCTTACCCTCGTCAAGAATCTCATGACCAATGACCTGCGAATTCTTTCCGCCAACAGGGAGGTTTCCGACACCTTGCGCAAGGTCGCTTTCAAGATGTTCAAGGAGCGCACCGAAGGCCGGGGCCGCTAGGCCAGCGCCCGCTGGTCGAATCTGGTTTACAATGCCGCCGCCCGATTTGTGCCGCAAATCCCTGCTGCCCCACGGAGGCGCCCTATGAACACCCAAGCCAGCCATCATTCCGGCCAGCCCGCCAAACAGCCAGATGGACAGGAAGACGAGATCGGCAAGCTCCTTCGCCGCGTTAAGACCATTGCCGTGGTCGGTCTCTCCTCCAGTCCGCTGCGGCCCAGTCATGGCGTTTCCGCTTACATGCAGTTGAAGGGATACCGCATCATTCCGGTCAATCCCACCATCGCCGGAGTGCTGGGAGAAAAATCCTACCCTGGACTTTTAGATTTGGCCGGGCTCCCTGAAAAAGTCGATCTGGTGAATGTCTTCCGCCGTTCGGAGTTCGTGCCGGAAATTGTGGATCAGGCGATCCAGCTTGGGATTCCCGCGCTTTGGTTTCAGGAAGGAGTGATTCACGCCGAGGCGGCGGAGAGGGCAAGAGCCGCCGGAATCACCGTTGTGATGGACCGGTGCATTTTGAAGGAGCATCGCGCACGCTTTCGCTGAACGGGGTAGCGATGGTCACGGTGCCTCCGGAATGGCCGGGCCATGCGCTGCGTTCATGCATCCGTCAATGTGCCGTACTTCCGTCGTCGCCGCCGTCTTTGGCCTGCTGCCGCCTGCGCCGGATGTCTTCCAGGCGCTCCTTGATCCGCTTTTCAATTCCCTCATTGGTTGGACGGTAATAAACGCGCCCCGCCAGCCGCTCCGGCAGGCATTCCATGTCGGCAACCTTCGCCTTCAGGTCGTGGGCATACTGGTATCCCTTGCCGTAGCCGATATTTTTCATCAGTCCCGTGGGCGCATTGCGAAGGTGCAGCGGCACCGGTTCGGCGGTGTTCTGCTCAATTTCCTGCTGCACCGCCGCGTAGGCCATATAAACCGCATTGGATTTCGGAGCGATGGCCAGGTACACCACGGCCTGTGCCAGGGCCAGATTTCCCTCGGGCATTCCCAGAAAATCCACCGCATCGCGGGCTGCCAGGGTGAGCGCCAGAGCCTGCGGGTCGGCAAGGCCGATATCTTCCACCGCCATGCGGACTACCCGCCTGGCCACGTAGAGCGGATCTTCGCCCGCCTCCAGCATTCGCCCCAGCCAGTAAAGCGCCGCATCGGGATCGCTGTTCCGTACGGATTTGTGCAGCACGGAGATGATGTTGTAGTGCTCTTCCCCGGCCTTGTCATAGCGCAGAACGCGCTTCTGCAGGGCCTCCTGCACGATCGAATCGGTAATCTGCGCTGTCCCATCCCTCTGCAAATTTTGGGGAGGTAAATTTCCAGAAACCGCGGCATTCCCCGCCTCCTGCCCCGAGGCCGTCAGCTCTGCCGCCAACTCCAGCGCGTTGCAGGCCGAGCGCGCATCTCCGCTGGAATAGCTTGCGATCATCTGGAGTGCGCTGGAAGAGGCCGTGAGCCCCATATTCCCCAGCCCACGTTCGCTGTCCTTGAGTGCGCGCTCAAGCAGGTGCACGATCTGCTCCTCGGTCAGCGGCTTCAGAACGTAAACCCGGCAGCGCGAGAGCAGCGCGGCGATGATCTCGA
The DNA here is from genome assembly GCA_035548935.1 of Terriglobales bacterium. Taxonomy (GTDB): domain Bacteria; phylum Acidobacteriota; class Terriglobia; order Terriglobales; family Acidobacteriaceae; genus DASZRZ01. The sequence goes on along the minus strand of DASZRZ010000368.1, from coordinate 989 downwards.
ACGAGGGATTCTCCGTGGTGGCCCCAATCAGCCGGATCGCGCCGCTTTCCACGTAGGGCAGGAAGGCATCCTGCTGTGCCTTGTTGAAGCGGTGGATTTCGTCCACAAACACGATCGTCCGGGCGCCGGTCCTTCTGGCCCTTTCCGCATCGGCCATGACTGTCTTGATCTCTTTGATCCCGGCAAGCACGGCGGAAAATTCAACGAAATCGGCATGCGTGGTGCGGGCAATGATCTTCGCGAGCGTGGTCTTGCCCACCCCCGGCGGCCCCCAGAAGATCAGCGACTGAGTGTCGTCCCGTTCAATCTGTACCCGCAAGGGTTTGCCCGCCGCCAGCAGGTGCTCCTGGCCCACAAATTCATCGAGCGAGCGGGGACGCATGCGGTCCGCCAGTGGCCGCGATGGATCAAGGGGCTCATCGCCCGGGATTGGCGCAAAAAGATTCATGTTTCAATCTGCTTTTAGTAAAGCTCGAAAGCCTGCTCTGGTTGAATTCTCGAAGAAAAGCCTCGAATAAGAGTCCTGAATAACAAAGCCGCGCCCTCAAGCGCGGCCTTGCTGCATTTTCCACATGGAATTGTTATTTCGCCGGTTTCTGCGGAGAGCTGGTTCCCTGCGGTCCGGTCTGCTGCTGTTTCGACTCGCCTTCCGGAACCTTCTCCACTTCGGAGCCTCCGTAGGTAATCTTCACGTCCGCACCAAATCGCTTGTAGTTCAGGTACTTCACAACCTGCCGCACCTTCACTTCGCCGGTGGAAAATCGCAAAGTGTCGTCCACCCGCGTATAGGTGGGGAACCAGTACTTGCCGTCGATCTGCTCGCGCCAGGTGGTGAATTCCGGAAACAGGTTCTCTCCATTCTTGCTGCGAATCTCCGGAACGCTCTTTCCCTTGGTTTTGACGATCTGCAAATCGTGATCGTCCACCCAGATTCGTCCCTGGAAGTAGCGCCGGTTCTTTTGAATGGACTTGGGGGCGATGTCGAACAC
>DASZRZ010000367.1:0-12205 GCA_035548935.1 Terriglobales bacterium | reverse complement strand
CTCCCATTACGCTTCACCTCGGCAATGATGGATGCCTGGCTGGGCAAGTCGAACGAGCACCTGAAGCAATACAACGCGGGTAAAATAGAGCCAGCTATGGACAAACCGCACGAGACACCCTCCGCGAAGTCATCGAACGTCGTAAAGGACGTCAACCGGCAGATACTACGCGAGGCCATCAACAATCTGGGCAATTCCGAGGGAATGGCGAAGCTGTTAGCCAAAACCAAGGCCCTGGCGGAGGGGGCGGACCCGGAGACAATCTTGCGCGAACAGGCTACGACGAACTCCGAGACTTTGTAGAGTCAGCCGGCAAGCATCTCACCGTAATTCCCGCAGGCGAACAGAACTCACTCTTTGGTCCTCCCGAAAAAGCCTACAAAGACCTGAACCAGCGCACCTCGTATTTGCCCGACAGGAACCCACCGCAGCGCGTATCCATCCGGGCTCCCGGCGTTTCCGCATCTCGCTCTTTGTGATACGTTTATGGGTCTTTGTCTTGATTTCCAGATCTTGATTTTCCAATCGCGTCTTACGCCTCTGGAGGGCACGTGAAGGCATTCCTGCTGGGTGTCGTCGTCACTATCGTCTGTATCGCGGCCGGCGTTTATCTCTTTGCTGCCGCCGGACTCGCTCCGGTGGCCACCTCGGCTCCGGCACTGCCCTTCGAAAAATATCTCGCGCGCGTCGCCCTGCATGCGCGCATGGAAAAGGAAATGCCCAAGACCGTGCCCGTCGAAGCCACCGAGGCCAACTACGTGGAGGGTGCCGAGGAATACGTGGAACATTGCGCCGTCTGCCACGGCGTCCCGGGCAAGCCGCCCGGCCCCATCGTCGATGGCATGTTCCCCAAGCCTCCCCAGCTCTTCCGCGGCAAGGGCGTTACCGACGATTTACCAGCGGAGAGCTACTGGAAGATATGGAATGGCATCCGTCTTTCCGGCATGCCCTCATTCAATAAGCATCTGACGGAGACCGAGGCCTGGCAGATAGCCCAGCTTCTCACCAACGCCAACAAGCTGCCCGACTCCGTTAAAACGATATTGACGGAAAATGAACCCGCGCTGCCCGCCGGGCACACTCATGCTGCCGGGGAAGATCACGCCCATCCGGGCGCACCGGAGCATCACTGACCGCCCGGAACGATCCAACGGAACGCTCGAACGATTCAACGTTCCTTCCGAAACCATCTGGACGAACTAGCTGATCTTGACCAAGGCTGGATGGGACCGGAACGGGGTCACCTGCGCGGAGTGCTGTCCTTCCGATATTCGTAGCGCCTGCCGGGCCATTCGCAGGCGGTCTTGCAGGGCGGGAACCTGCCTGGCGGCAAACCGCCTTACATCCGCATCCGAGGCGTACATCGCGATATGCTCGAATTGCCGCAGCTCGATGCTGCAATCGTGCACCATCTGTTCCAGGTAGGCCATGTCGAAATCGCCCCCCGAAAGATGATCCAGCTCATCCGCCACCTGCGCAAACTCCGAATTGTCCGCTTCGTTCTCGGCGGAAATTTGCACGCCTCTTTCCTCCGCAAAGGCCACAAGCTCCCGGTTGCTGCGCTTGCATTCCGCCATGAGGACTTCGGCAAAACTCCGCACACTGCCGCTGATCGCGCGCCGGGTGGCCATTTCGGCCAGATGCACTTCGGCCACGCCATGCTCGACCGCAGTGATCAAAAAACCTTTCATGGAAGGACTCAGGGTGGGTTCGGAGTTTTCGGAGGACGACCCGTCTTCCTGATCGTCGCGCCCGGTCTGCGCCCAGGCCATTGAACTCAGCAGCAGAAGGAACGTGATGGCAAACAACCTTTGCTTCCTCATCGAACGCTCACAATTGATTGAAAGTGTAACACCCAAAACCTGTGCCATGGAGGCGATTCCCGGTTGAGAAAATCATACCGCCTGGACCGGCTGAATCGCCGCTTTTGGACACCAAAGTAATGGATGCCTGCCATCGGGATATTGACTGGCACTCGATTTCGCGAGAAAACGGAAGTGCACACGAAACCATCACGGAAGTGACCGCCATGACCGCCCCCAACCGGACCAGAAAACGCATCAAAATGGTCCTTCCCATTCGCGTCTGGGGAACCGACGCCAGTGGTAAGCCCTTTGTTTCCCTTGCACATACCCTGGACGTTACCCCCGGCGGCGCACGCATTGGGGGCTTTACCACCCCGGTTACCCAGGGAGAGCGCATCGGCATTACCCGGGGCATGAAAAAGGCCCATTTTCGCGTTTGCTGGATCGGCGTGGAAGGCACCCCCAACGCCAATCAGATCGGGGTCCAGTTACTGGAAGTCGAGAAGGATATATGGGGACTGCGGCTCCCCGAGGCCGAGCCCGATGAGTACGGAGCCTCTCAGAACCGCAAGGCTAGCGCCGCTGCGGCCGCAGCCCAGGCCGGCCCGGAAACGCAGCTCAATCTGGCCGAGGCAGCCGAGCAACTGCGCGCCACCACCTCTCAGCTTCAGCAGGTGGAAGAAGCCACGGCTGGCCTTCCCGTGCCTCCTGCGCTGCTCGAAGAGTTTCATCGTGCCATCTCCCATGCCCGCAACACATCTTCGGCGGTGGAGCAGGCGCTTACATCCTCTTCCCAGCCGCTGGAATCCTCATCCGCCAATCAGTTTGTCAGCACGGAGAGGGTCAAACTCGCGGTCTCTGTTTGTTCCGCCATCGCGGGAGATTTCAAATCGGTTCGTGGCGCCGTCTCTCGCAGCTCCCTTGCCCAGCTTCTTCATCATGTCGGCGAACTGTTTGCCCACCTGGCCAACTTTGAGCTTGAAGTGGACGAGGAAGGCGAGAATATCGCCGGGGATCAGGAAGGTGTACGGGAAGAAGTGACCCCTGAATCCGCAGCCCCCAAAGCCACCACGGAAGACTCTTCGAACGAGACGGACGAAACCGCCTCCGCCGCCATCGACCTCGAACTTACTTCGCGAAGCTAACAGCCACGGCCAGCAAGGAGCGGGCACAACCCGCTAAACGCGGCGCGACTCAAGCGCGGGCATGCAGCCCGCCACGGGCAGCTTTAGAACCAGAAAAAACAGTTGGGATGATTGCGGACTAGAAGCGGAACGCCAGCCCGCCGCGCACCGATCGCGCCGACTGAACCAGGTAGATCGTCTGTCCATCCTGTCCAATCACCGGCACGTAGCCCTGGGCCAGCAGGTTGCGCATATCCATCAGGGCCTCGAAGCGCCCCTGGAAACCGGAACCGGGAAGCGGCTGCCGTATAAAAATATTCAGGTTGGAATCCGCCTGCCCCGGTGAACTGTTGAACCTGTCCACGGGCGTGAGCGCCTGCCCATTCGTCCACCGGTAGGAGGCAATCCACCAGGTATGGGTTCTTGGCATCTCGCCACTCAGCTTCCAGCTGAGCGAGTGCCGCTTCACCGGATGAAATGCTGCCTGGCTCCACTCCCGGCTGCCGCCGTCCAGATCGATCGTGCCCCCATACGAATAGGTCATGTTCGCCGTAATCCGCGAATCGATCTGCCGCTCGGCCACCAGGCGGTACCCCTGAGTACTCAGGTCGCCCCCATTGTAGGTAAACGTTCCCGAGTAGACGTCCGGCAGAACGCCCGGACCATATCCTCCGCGAAAATAGCTGGCGCCCGTCAATGCGGCTTCCTTCAGCTCATCGCGATACACCGCCGCCTGGAAGCGATTGCTCCCCATCCGCCGGGAAACGGATACCTCCTGATGACGCGCCCGCTCCATCACCGCGCGTCCGCCATCCAGCGACAACCGTGGTCCACTCTCACTCAGGTCCGCCGGCGCCGAGTCGTATCCCTTGGCCACCCGCGTATCCGGCTCCGTGGTGGTGTACTGGTACTGCACAACTGTATCGGGCGAAAGATGCACATTAACGGATCCAAAAGGACGCCACGCCGTAATGCTTCCCAATAGCTGAACCGTCTGGAACTCGCTCCCTACCTTCAGTTCGACGGAATCGCCCACGCGGAAGGTATCCGAGAGCCTCAGGCCCATGGCTTCCAGCGCACTATCGCGCACGGTGTTCGCTGGCAGGGCAAACCGGCGCACGGTTGCCGCCGCCTCAAGCAACGACCCGTCCGCCGTCTGCTGAGAATAGGAGGCTCGCAGAACGCCCTGGGCTCCTCCACCGTTCCCCAGGTTCCCTCCCAGGGTCACCATTCCGGAGGAAAAAATCGAATGTTCCAGCGCGAATTGCGTGGACATCTCGCCCCCACTGCCGAAACCTTTGGCATCCGCGCCCGCCACAAAGGCCACATGCGCCTTCAATGCCACATGCTCGGGGTTGCTGGAAGTGACCACCACGGGATCGTTACCCGCAACCCTTAGAATCGGACGGTTCGCCGCCGAACGCAGCGTCCAGTTCCAATCATCGCCGTCCTTGGTCACACGCCGCGAAGGCATCAGATCCAGGGCTTCAAACAGGGTATTGAGGGTGACGTTCAGAATCAGGCTGGCCCCGGCCTTTACGCTCACGCCTTCCCGCAGCGATGGCAGATAGGAGGGCGCCGTAACCCTTACCTGGTAGTTGCCCGGACGCAACTCGCCCGACTCGAACAGGCCGCTGGCGTCGGTAAAGACCGTTTCGGCGGTGAGCGAGGGAGAGAAAATCTGAACCACGGCGCCGATCTGCGGTATGCCCGTGGCGTTCCGCACCACACCCGAGATCCGGCCAGGCTCACTCATGGCCGACACCGGAATCGCCAGCGCCATACAGGCCAGCACCAACCCGATTCTCCGGTTCATAGGCAATCTCCCGCCGCTTGCATCGCCTCCGACGGCTGCCCGTTATTCCACCGCAAAACGCGCCGAGGGAGAGATGTTCTGCTTGGAAACGTTATCCGCTACTTTGATCGTTATACGATACGTCCCCGGCTCCAGGCTGCCCAAGGGCATGCTCTTTTCCAGGGTGATCTGCTCACCGAGATTTCCCATCTGCTTGGTGGTCTCCACTGAATGCACCACCGTCTTGTTACTCACCGTGTTCACCAGTTCATACTCAATGGTCGCGTCCGGACGCTTGGTCGCCTGATCGATCCCCAGGTTATACACCTGCATCCAGAAATTTACCCGCTGCGCCCGCTTGAATGAGCTGGGCTTTCCATCCGCGGCTTCCACCCGTGGACGAACCTTGGTGTCTCCGATAATGAAATTCCCCGCGCCTACACTCTTCGTCGGCACCTTTTCCAGCAGGTCCGCCAGAATCAGAGTGGAAGATGCCAGCTTATCCTCATCGTATTCCGGGACCACCAATCCCTTGGTCCAGGTTCCCGCGCGGTCTCCGTTTACATCCTTCAGAACGATGTCCACGCGGTAGCGCCCGGGACGCAACGGCAGCGCCTTCCAGTACACCGAAGGATTATCCAGAATCTTCGGCAGAAGCTCCGCCGGCTGATCCACCGATACCACGTCTTCAAACGTCTGCGCCACGCGTCCCGTCAGCGTCGTCACCCGTCCGAAGATATTGACCACGCCCCGCTGCACGCCTTCTTTGTTCACGAACGTAATGTCGCGGTTCTTGATCGAAATCGTGATCGGAACCAGCACCGTGTCCGTGGTCACCTTGATGAAGTCCGCGCGCACATCGAACGGCAACAGGTTGATCCGGATCTTGTGGCTTACCACTTCTTCCAGATCCTTAAACTTCACCGTGGGAGCCTTTTGCAGCCTGGCGAACAGATCCAGCCGGTCGAACTGCTTGGTCTGCACGCTGTTGTCGAGGGGGTTTAATCCCAGTTGCTCCAGACCCACGCCCTTGAAGCGTCCCGACTTGTCCGTGCCCATCATCTGCTCGTACATCGTCAGACCGGCGCCCGGAACGTTCTTCAGCGCATCCTTCTCGGAGCGGTCCACCGTCATGTGGTATTCGTTGCAGCTGCACGTATCCACGAACTCGATGTTGATGTCCTGGCCAATCCCTTCCAGGTACCGGTACCGCCACTTTTCAAACGGATAGGTGGAGGTCGATCCTCCGCCCTCTTCCATTGGACGGTTGTACTGCCCTCCCGTCGGATGAGACTCAACCTCGTCGGGCTTGCCATACATGATGTAAATCCGTCCGCGATCCGTCTTCCATCCCGGAACGCCCGAGGGATAGTGCTCGTTCGCATACGCGATGCGACGGTAGTGCTCTTCCTTGTAATCGTTTTCAAGAGTGTCGGGTGTGGGATCGCGCCGCAGCCAGAATTGCTCGATAAACTGATCCCGCTCCTCATCGTTGGAGAGCTGCTTGAACGCCGCCCGCTCCTCCTCCGTGATGATCCAGCGGACATCCTGGTCCAGCCATCGCTTGTAGGTTTTGCCCAGCTCCGTCCGCAGAGCCTTCTGCTGTTCCTTGACCTGCTTGTCACTCAGCGGACGCTTGAGCGGATCGGCTTCTTCCGGTTTCTGCGCGTCCTGCTTCTGTCCATCCGCGGCGCTCTTGCCGGACTTGTCCGCTTTGCTTTTTTCCTGCGCGAAAACCGGACTCGCTAGACCCGTGATTCCCGCGATTCCTAAGATGAATGAAGCCGACACAATCGCAATACAGGCGCGGTTACGGAGCTCATCGAGATACATCACTGACGGTACTCCTGAGGGGAAGACATACTACGTTCAATTCTAAGGTTCATTGTACCCCCAAAGCAAGATTGCAACACTTCAATGTTCCATCCTGTCCTTTGTCCCATATTGTGCTTTCTGCTCTCTGACTCCTCCCGCCTTAACCCTAAACATGCCAGCCACATCCGCTCCCCTCGGAACCTCCGCCGGGGAACCCCGGCCATGGCTGCCCGCTCATGGCCTTTGTGTCCTGCGTGGTGAAAACGGTACATTGAAAGGAGTGAAGAAACGAACCAAGGTTCTCCTGCTCACCGCCGGCGCACTCCTGCTGGTTGCTGGAGCCGTCGCGCTGGCCTTCCATCAGATCAATAAAGACACCATCATCGTGCAGACCGCCCCTGTTGTCCGGCAGGATCTCACCTCAATTGTGAGCGCCTCCGGCGAGATCAAGCCCAAGGTCTTCGTAAACGTAGGCGCCAATGCCTTCGGAAAAATCGTCAAGCTTTATGTCCACGAAGGCGAGCGCGTCCACAAAGACCAGCTTCTCGCGCAGATTGAAAATGTCCAGTCCAGCGCGGATGTCGAGGCCATGCGCGCCCAGCTTCAGGCCACCCGGACCGACTCCGCCGCCGCCGCCGCTTCGCAGAAAACCGCACAGGCGAATCTCGCCCGCTCCCGCGCCGAAGCCGAACGGGCACGGCTCGACTATCAACGCGCCGAAAAACTCTTCCAGGAACAGCTGATCCCCAAGTCGCAGTTCGACACCGCCAAAGCCACCTGGGAGTCCGCCGACGCCGCCGTGAACCAGGCCGAAGCCCAGCTTGCGCAGGCAGCCGCCCAGCAACAGAGCGCCGCCTCGCGCATCGGCCAGTATCAGGCAACGCTCACCCGCGCCAGCGACGTGCTCAGCAAAACCATCTACACCGCGCCCTTCGATGGCGTCATCACTAATCTCCCGGTTCGTGAGGGCGAAACCGTCGTCATCGGCATCCAGAACTCTCCCGGCTCCACCCTCATGACCCTTGCGGACATGTCCGTCATCACCGCCGAGGTCAAGGTCGATGAAACCGACATCGTTAACGTCGAAGTTGGCCAGTTTGCAGAAGTCACCATCGACGCCATCCCCAATCAAACCTTTCGCGGCGCGGTCACCGAGATCGGCAACAACGCCATGCTCCGCTCCACCGGCATCTCCACCTCGCAAACCATCGCCAGCAGCCAGGAAGCCAAGGACTTTAAGGTCGTCGTCACCATCTCCGACCCGCCGCAGGGCCTCCGCCCCGGCCTTTCCGCTACCGCACGCGTGACCACCGCCACCCGCCGGAATGCCGTCGCCATCCCCATCCAGGCCCTAACCGCAAGGCAGAGATCGGAACTCAAATCAACGATGGATGCAGGAAACGCCACCGCAAAGGAGAAGAGCGAGAAGAGCAAGGACGCAACCGCAAACCCCGCGAAAGATCGCGAGGAAGTTCAGGGAGTCTTCGTCATCCGCAGCAAGAAGGCCGAGTTCGTACCCGTCCAAACCGGAATCGCGGGTATTACGGAGATCGAAATACGCAGCGGACTCCAACCCGGCGACGAGATCGTTACCGGAAGCTACAAGGCTCTGCGTACCTTGCGGACCGGCTCCACCGTCAAGGTCGATAACTCCCCTCCGTCGAAACAATCCGCCGACAACTCCTGACAGGCGGCCTGGACGCCTTTGCGGTCAATCCCCCGTGCCAACCGCAAATTCGTTATGATGTCGGTATAGCGATCTTCCATGAATACGCGCACCGCTAATCTCGCTGAGCCTTTAGAGACCCCCCCTGCGGATTGCATAATCTGCGCCGAAGACCTGTGGAAGACCTATGACATGGGTTCCGAGCAGCAGGTGCACGCCCTTCGCGGCGTCAACCTGCGCATCCAGCGCAATGAATACGTCGCCATCATGGGGCCCTCCGGCTCCGGCAAGTCGACGCTCATGAACCTCATCGGATGCCTCGACACCCCCACGCGCGGCCAGTACTGGCTCAACCGCCAGCTGGTCAGCGATCTCGACGACGATGAACTTGCCCGCATCCGCAACAAGGAAATCGGATTCGTATTCCAGACCTTTAACCTGCTCGCCCGCGCCACCGCGCTTCATAACGTGGAGCTTCCGCTTATCTATGCTGGAGTCTCCGCCCATGAGCGCTCCGAGCGCGCCCGCGCATCGCTTACCTCCGTCGGCATGGGCCCCCGCATGATGCACAAGCCCACGGAGCTCTCGGGAGGCCAGCGTCAGCGCGTCGCCATCGCCCGTGCGCTGGTGAATACCCCCTCCATCATCCTGGCCGACGAGCCCACCGGAAACCTCGACTCCCAGACCGGCAACGAGATCATGGCGCTCTTCGACCGCCTGCATCAGGGCGGAAACACAATCGTGCTCGTCACCCATGAAAACGACATCGCCGCCTTCGCCAAGCGCGTCATTCACGTAAAAGACGGCAAGGTCGAAAGCGACGAGAAAAAGTAAGCCCTCACTGCCGCTTGCTCCATCAACCTGATTGAAACTCCCCAAGCAAACGCTCGAGAGAAGCCTTTTGAGAGAAACCCCAAAAAGGAAAGGCCTCCTACTCGGGAGGCCTTTTGAATTCATCTAAGCCCTGTTTACTGCGAAACTCCTACACCCGCGGCATCGGTCGGATGTCCAGACTGCGGCATGGGAGTCTTCGCTGCAAAGAAGCTGTCATCATAAAGTCTGCGATACATCTTCCCGGCCAGCTCCGCTGCCTTGGGTCCATACGTCGGACGTCCGCCTTGCAGGAACACCACCACGGCGATCTTGCCATATGAGGTATTCGCATACGAGGCAAACCACCCGAAGCGCGTACCATTCTCCGAACAGGTTCCGGTCTTGCCCAGGATCGATTCTTCCTTGAAGTTGTACCCCAGCGTGCGGGCCGTTCCATACTCCACCGCGCCCCGCATGCCATCCTGAATCTGAGGAATCAATGCTTCGATCGAGAGATAGCGCTTCACCTTTGGCGAGAACGCCGCTGCCTGCTCCGCCGTACGCGGATGCTGCAGGTAATACAGCGTGCCTCCATTGGCGATCGCGGAAACCAGCGCTCCCAGTTGCAGCGGAGTCATCGAAACGCCTTCGCCAAAGGAACACATCCGGCCCACTCCGCCGCGCTTCGCACTCAACTCCTGGTCCGGATACACACCCAGATGTTCGCCTTCAATGTTGTATCCCGCCAGCTCTCCCAAACCGAATTGCCGCGCGTGATAAGCCACCTTCTCGAATCCCAGACGGCGTCCCAAAGCCTCGAAATAGGCATTGTTCGATACGGCCAGCGCCTTCGTCAGGTTCAACGAATAGTTGCCTCCCAACGAAACCGGCGTGTCCTTGGTGATAATGCCCTCTTCCAACGCGGCTAATGCCACCGGCACCTTGATGGTAGAGCACGGAATCGCACCCTCTCCCAGGGCCAGCTTCTGGTTCACCATCGCCAGAATGCGTCCGCTCTGGGGATCGATGGCAACCACGGATCCATTCATGTTGCCCAGCGCCTCAATGGCCGCCGCCCGCACTACCGGATCTTCCCCGGCGATCACATCCCCTTCGGTCTGCGACTGCGCAAACGAACTGGTATAGAAGCGCTCCACAAACCTGCGCGCCACCCGTCGGCCACGACTGCCGCTCTTCCGCGTTGCCGATTTTGCCGGCCGTTTCTTGGCCGCACTGTTCAGCCGCCGTTGGGTTCGCGAATTCTCCTGAATTTTTCGTGCCGACCGTGGCGAGCGCATTCCTTTGCTGGAAACCGTCGCTGCCATTCCCGGAAGGGCGATCGCTGCAACCAGCAGCACCAGCACCATCCTGCGCACGATATTCGAAACTTCTCTCATACTTAATCCCCAACAGCCCCCGCAAAATCAACCACTTGCGGCACTAGTTGAATGTTAGGAGAGTTCCCGCTTGATTGCAACCGGAAACTGATCCGCACAGGGTTCGGGCTTCTCATAAATTCTCAGTCTTTGCAGCAACTTAGTCGCCAGTATCCAATAAACTGTACCTTCGTAATCACTATTGGGACTAAGCTTCGCATCCCGCTGCTGCGTTCGGAGAGCTCATCCCCTATGAGAATTTTGCGCCCGCTTCCACTTTTGATCCTGCCATTGCTCTTCTCTATCTTCCTATATTCATTCGGCTTAGCTCAGGCCGTGCCCCACTATGCCATCACGCGCACCGGCTCCTTCCTGGTTGCCATCACCGGCAAGACCGGACTGTTCAGCTTCGCTGCCCATCGCCACGCGGTGACATCCACTTCATGGTCTGCCAATCTCAAACTCGATCCCGCACAACTCACCCGCTCTAACCTCACCCTCACAATCCCCACTGCCTCGCTGGTGATTGACGACGCGGAAGTCCGCCGCCAGGCAAAGCTCGACTCCGGCCCAAACCCCCAACAAGTTGTGGAAATCCAGAAAAAAATGCTCAGCCCGGAGTTCCTCGATCCCGCGCACTTTCCCACTATCGAATTCATCAGCCGCTCAGTCCGCCAAAGTGGGACCGATCAACTGGAACTCACCGGAGATATCACCCTGCACGGCCAGACACGATCTGTCACAATTCCCGTGCACTATCGCGCATCCGATAACGGCAGCTTTTTATTCACCGGCGAGTTCACCCTCCGCCAAACGGATTTCGCGCTGCACCCGCCCACCGTTGGACTCGGAACCGTAAAAGTGAAAGACGAAGTTTCCATCCAGTTCCAGTTCACGGCCTCTCCGCAACCCTGAAGTGTCCCATTCCGCCATCGCGGCATTTCTTTTTCCACAGCGGGTGGTCCTTCCCACTGGCGAATCCGCATCACACAGGACTATGCTAGAGGGTTTTGCAGCACAGCAGTGAACTCATAATCGGTACCTTTCCCCGCGGAGGAACGTTCTCATGGCCCATGAAGTAGCACCCCTGCCCTATGCCTACAATGCACTTGAGCCTCACATCGACGAGGCGACCATGCATCTTCATCACGATAAACATCATGCCGCTTACGTCACCAATTTGAATGCCGCGCTCGACAAGCACCCGGATCTGAAGACCAAGTCTCTCGAAGACCTGTTGCGTGGCATCGGTTCCATCCCCGAGGACATCCGTACCGCCGTGCAGAACAACGGCGGAGGACACTACAACCACAGCATGTTCTGGAACATCATGAAGCCCAATGGCGGAGGCAATCCCACCGGCGCAATCGCCAGGGTGATTGAGGAAAAGCTCGGGGGCTTCGCGGCATTCAAGGAAAAGTTCAACGACAACGGAGTGAAACGCTTCGGCAGCGGATGGACGTGGCTGATCCTGAAGGGCAGCAGCTTTGAACTCGTCTCCAGTGCCAATCAGGACTGCCCCCTGATGCAGGGCGCTTCCCCCATCATGGGAAACGATGTATGGGAACACGCTTATTATTTGCGATACCAGAACCGCCGTCCGGAGTATCTGAATGCCTGGTGGAACGTCATCAACTGGGAAGCCGTCAACCAACGCTTGCTCGAAGCGGGGTACAAATAAAGAAGCCGGTTACAGATAAAACTGGCGGCGAAAAACAGACTCTTCTAAAGCAAGCGCAGAAGCCCGGACACAACTGGCCGGGCTTCTGCGCCTACTTCGACACATTCCCCTCAAAGTCCCGCACCTCGCT
>DASZRZ010000366.1:0-2352 GCA_035548935.1 Terriglobales bacterium | reverse complement strand
CACTGCTGACGCTGTTTTTGCCGCGGCGCCCGCGCGATATCCGGTGGTTTGCTTTAATCGTTTCCCTGCTGACGTTTCTCCTCTCGCTGCATCTGCCGGTCTACTTCAATCACGGCCAGGCGGGTTTCCAGTACGAGATTGACGCACCCTGGATTTCGTCGCCCAATATTCATTTTCACCTCGGGGTGGATGGAATCTCGATGTGGCTGGTGGTGCTGACCACATTCCTGACTCCACTCTGTGTGCTGATTTCATGGAAGTCGATTCACGAGCGCGAGAAGGAGTTCTTTGCCCTGCTGCTGCTGCTGGAAACGGCGATCCTGGGCGTGTTTCTGGCGCTGGACCTGTTCCTCTTTTACTTCTTCTGGGAGTTCAGCCTGATCCCCATGGCGCTGCTGATCGGCATGTACGGGCATGACCGCCGCATCTATGCAGCGGTCAAGTTTTTCCTGTACACCATGGTCGGCTCGGTATTCATGCTGGCGGCGCTGATCTACCTTTACGCGCAGACGGGCAGCTTCCAGTTTGCGGAGATTCAGTCGGCGCTGCTGGCGGGGCGCATCGGCGGCAGCGCCCTCGGATGGCTCTTCCTCGGGTTCTTTGTGGCCTTCGCCGTCAAGGTTCCCGTATTCCCGCTGCACACATGGTTGCCCGACGCGCACGTAGAGGCGCCCACCGCCGGATCCGTGCTACTGGCCGGCGTGCTGCTAAAGATGGGCACCTACGGCATGATCCGCTTCAACCTCGGATTCTTTCCCGAACAGTCCCGGCACCATGCGCCGTGGATTATGGCCCTGGCGCTCATTGGGATCATCTACGGCGCCCTGGTTGCTTTGGTCCAGCCCAACATGAAGAAGCTCATCGCCTACTCCTCGGTGAGCCATTTGGGATTTGTTGTGCTCGGCATCTTCAGCTTCACGCAGGCTGGCCTGACCGGAGCGGTATACGTCATGCTCGCTCACGGAATCTCCACCGGAGCGCTCTTCATGCTGGCCGGAATTATCTATGACCGCCGACATACGTACGAGATTCGCGAGTACGGCGGGCTCGCAACCATCATGCCTCGATACGCCACATTCTTTCTGGTTGTTACCTTCGCCTCCATCGGACTTCCTCTGCTCAACGGATTTGTCGGCGAGTTTCTGGTGCTGAGCGGAGCCTTCCAGGCGCGTCCGGTCTATGGCGTACTGGGAGCCAGCGCCGTGATCTGGAGCGCGGGCTACATGCTGTGGCTTTATCAGCGGGTCTTCTGGGGGACAGTCAAGAACGACGCCAACCGTTCCCTTCCCGACATGAATGCGCGAGAGCAGATCGCGCTGTGGCCGGTGACGGCTGCCGCGCTGGTGATGGGAGTCGCTCCGCTGATCTGGACTTCGGCAATCGATCCGGCGGTACAGCCTCTGGCGAATCCGGCTCCCGCGGCTTCGATAAGGATAGATAAATCGCCAGTTGAAAAAACACAGCTTGAGAGGTTCCGGCCCACGGTTAATGGATCGCAGGGCGTACGATCCCTGGCGCAGGGCGGCGTTTCGGGTGAGGTGAGCCGATGATTCCGACAACCGGCGGCCTCAACTATCTAAGCATCCTTCCGGAAATCGTGCTGGCGGTCTTCGGCTTGATGGTGATGGTACTGGAAGCCCTGATGCCCCCGGAGCAGGATCGCAGGCCCGTGGGAGTCATTGCCTTGATTGGCGTGCTCGCTTCGGTTGCCGCCACTCTATGGCAGGCTCAACAGCCCGGCACATTTTTCTTTGGCATGATCCGCATCGACGCCTTCAGCACGTTCTTCCACCTGATTGTGGGATTCGTTGCGGCCACGGTGATTCTTGCCTCGTTCGAATACATGACGGTGCAGGGCATCCGTTCCGGAGAGTATTACGGCCTGATTCTATTCGGCGCCGTGGGCATGATGCTGATGTCGTCGGCTGTGGAACTGGTGCTGATCTTCGTTGCGCTGGAGATCTCCTCGATTTCCACCTACGTTCTTGCCGGATTCCGCCGCCGTTCAGCGCTGGGAATTGAAGCCTCGCTCAAGTACCTGCTGCTGGGCTCCTTCGCGACTGCTTTCTTTTTGTACGGTGTCGCCCTCATATTCGGAGCCACGGGCACAACCGGCATTTACAGGATTGCCGAGGTTCTGCATTCCGGAGCTCCGCCATTGGCGTATGCGGCCATGGCCCTGATGTTCGTGGGTTTGGGATTTAAAGTCGCTTCGGCGCCGTTCCACGTATGGACCCCCGACGTCTACGAAGGAGCACCCGCGCCCGTGGTGGCGTTGATGTCCACCGCCCCGAAGGCCGCGGTTTTTGCCGTACTGCTGCGCGTCCTGTTTGCCGCCGCAATTCCCGGATG
>DASZRZ010000365.1:0-3117 GCA_035548935.1 Terriglobales bacterium | reverse complement strand
TCGCTAGGTTTTTGCAGCTTTGAGCTTGCGGGATTTCTCTTCGACTCCGCTGGCGAGTTTGGCCTTGTGCGCGGTGATCTTCTGGGCGACCTCAGGGTCGGACGTAGCCAGAATCTGCGCGGCCAGAATGCCAGCATTGCTGGCGCCCGCCTTGCCAATCGCAACCGTAGCCACGGGAATTCCGGCAGGCATCTGCACAATCGAGAGCAAGGAATCGAGACCGGCGAGCGGGGTTGAGGGAATGGGAACGCCGATGACGGGGAGCGTGCTCTCGGCGGCGATGACCCCGGCAAGATGAGCCGCGCCACCTGCGCCGGCAATGATGACCTTCAAGCCGCGGCCTGCGGCATTACGCGCGAACTCCGAGGTGCGCGCGGGAGAGCGGTGGGCGGAGCTTATGTCCATTTCGTAGGGAATTCCAAAACCTTCCAGCGCCTTGGCGGCTTCTCCCATGATCTCCAGATCGGAGTCGCTGCCCATTACGATTGCAACTTTCGGATTTGCCATTGAGTTTAAAATTACCTTCTATTTGAAATGACCTTCAGAGTGCCGATGTACCTTTAAGTGTTCGCGCCGCAATATCGCGGCGGTAGTGCATACCTTCAAAACTGATGCGGGCAACGGCTTGATAAGCCAGATCCACCGCGGTCCTGAGGTCCGGGGCAGAGGCGGTGACATTGAGCACGCGCCCGCCCGCGGTATAGAAGCGGCCATCGTGTCCGCTGGTGCCGGCATGGAATACTTTCACGCCCGGCAGCTTCCCGGCTTCTTCAATCCCGGAGATGAGTTTTCCGGTCTCGTAACTACCGGGATAGCCTCCGGAGGTAAGCGCAACCGAGACGGCTGAGTTCTGCGACCACTTGAAATCGCCGTCGCTTACGCGGCCTTCGGCAGAGGCGATGCAGGCTCCGAGAAGATCGCTCTCCAGGCGCATGAGGATGGGTTGGGTTTCGGGGTCGCCGAAGCGGCAGTTGAATTCAAGCACCATGGGGCCGCGTGCGGTCATGATGAGCCCGCAGTAGAGGATGCCGCGATACTCGACGCCTTCTTCCCGCATGCCCAGAACGACGGGACGGGCGATGTGCGTGACCAGCCAGTCGCGCATTTTGTCGTCGATGAGGCCGGGAGTGGAGTAAGCACCCATGCCGCCGGTGTTGGGGCCGGTGTCGCCATCCCCGACGCGCTTGTGGTCCTGAGCGGCAACCAGAGGCGTAACGCGTTCGCCATCGCTCAGCACGAGGAAGGAAAGCTCGTCTCCTTCCAGGAACTCCTCCAATACCACGCGGTGGCCGGCATCGCCCAGCATGCGTCCGCTGAGCATCTCGTCACCAGCGGTAAGGGCCTCTTCGCGGGTGCGGGCTATAACGACGCCCTTGCCGGCGGCAAGTCCGTCGCCCTTGACGACCACGGGAAGGCTAAAGTTTCCCAGGGCTTCCCGCAGCTCCTCGGGGGAATTGATCACCGTGTAGGCCGCCGTGAGAATGCGATGGCGGTGCATGAACTCCTTGGCGAAGCTCTTGCTCGATTCCAGCCGGGCAGCGGCAGCGGTGGGGCCGAAGATACGCAGCCCACGACGCTGAAACTCGTCCACTACGCCGAGGGCAAGAGGCTGCTCGGGTCCGACGATGGTGATGTCAGGCTCCACTTTTAACGCCGCCTGGATGAGGGATTCCGTGCTGCGAACATCGGCGGGAAGGCACTCGGACTCGGCACAGATGCCGGCATTTCCCGGGGCGCAATAAATGCTGTCGATGCGAGCCGACTGGGCCAGCTTCCAGACCAGAGCGTGTTCACGTCCTCCACTGCCGATAACAAGAACTCTCATGAATATCGAAAGGTTAGGGTGGGGCCGGGAAGAAAGTCAAATGGAACTCAGCCGCAGGTAGCCGTGGACCAGGGGTCGGGCTCGGGAAGCACGTCTTCCATTACTGGCGATTCAGGCTTCGCCAGACGGCCCTCGAAAAAGTCCTCTACGCGGGCGACGATCTCCTGCTCACTGCGCGCCTGGTAGATGGCATGGCGCAGATGGCTGCCGTTGGGCACGCCGTGAGTAAACCACGAGGCGAACTGCTTCATCTTGCCGGCAGCGCCGTGAATCTCTTCCTCAACCAACATCCGGAAATACGTGTGGATCATGCGATAGCGGTCACGTTCGGTGGGCTCGTCATAGGCGCCAGTGGCGGTGTATTGCGCTATCTGGCGGAAGATCCAGGGATTGGATGCGGCGGCGCGTCCGATCATGACGGCATCGCAACCGCTGTGGGCCACCATGGCGCTGGCATTGGCCGGGGTACGGATATCGCCATTGCCAATGACCGGAATCCGCACGGCGGATTTAAGGCCGGCGATCCAGTCCCATTGCGCCTGTCCGCTATAGCCTTGTTCGCGGGTGCGGGCGTGCATGGCAATGGCCTGGAGTCCGCAGTCCTCGGCCAGCTTTGCCAGTTCGAGGTATACGAGCTCCTTATCGCTCCATCCGGCACGGAATTTCACGGTGAATGGGATGGTGACGGCAGCACGGACGGCCGTAAAGATGCGCGCAATCAGAGGCAGGTCACGAAGCAGACCGGAGCCTCCGTTGCAGCGAACCACACGGCGGGCGGGGCAGCCGAGGTTCAGGTCAACCATGTCGAAGCCAAAGTCCTGCACCATGCGGGCGGCGTCGGCCAGAGTTGAGGGATCGCTGCCAAACAACTGCGCGGAGATGGGGTGCTCGTCCTCGTAGAAGTGCAGGTAACGGCGGCGGGCCTTTTTATCCCGCAGGACGCCATCGGCGGAGGTGAACTCCGTCATGATGAGCCCGCAGCCGCCCAGATTACGGATAAAGCGGCGGAAGACGGTATCGGTAACCCCGGCCATGGGCGCCAGCACGGTGGCTGGGGCAAGCCGGATGGGACCGATGTGGAAAGACTCGGGCACACTCGCGTCCACGGGGGGAACGATGGCGGGACCCGGATTTTCCCAACGCTTGTTCACTTGCAGCTATTGTAGTGCAGATTTCGGGGAGAGCGGGAGGCAGTATGGCGGCCAACAGAGCAGATTCCTCGCTACGCTCGGAATGACGCTGAAGAGGGTGACTGTCAGCGAGTGAGGTTTTCGCTGCGTGGAGGATGAGGC
>DASZRZ010000364.1:0-8316 GCA_035548935.1 Terriglobales bacterium | reverse complement strand
GGTCTTTGCGCAATCCTCGAATAGCATGCGTGCCTGCGGGTCTCCGCTGGCGAGCCAGTAGTCATACACCCCCCAGCTTGCCCATAAAAAGCCATTCAGAATGTGAGTGGGAGGATCGACAAGGTATTCCTCGATCCACTTATGACCGCTGGCGTCGATAAAGATTACCCCGCCCTGGTCCACCGTTTTCAGCAGGGACTGGAATGCCGCCCGGGCCGCCTCAAGGTACCGGCTGTCATGCGTGATCTGGTGGGCGCGCACCAGGGCGGAAATGCCCTGTCCCTGCGCCAGCCCCGAATACCACGGAGCCTTCAGCGGCGTGCGGTACTCCCAGTCGAAGTGGTGATGCCAGACCCACAATCCCGCCTTGTTCTCTTCAAGATTTTCCACCAGCCAGTCCGCAGTTTTCAGGAACTCTGTTTTGCGGCGCGGCTCACCCGTGGACTCAAACAGGTTGTAATTGCCCAGAGCGTACTGCGCGATGGCAATCGGGTTATATTGCGGTCCGATTACGCCATGGTAGTCGAGCATGGGAACGCCCTGCGCATCCTTCGGCCCGGAGTAATCCGCCTTGGCGGTGAACGCCATGTAGTAGGGCCCTATCGCGGTAGTCGTAAGACCCGGGGTGACCGCTGGTGTTTCGTGCCAGAAGGTAAGATGACTGCCCCGATTCGTAAGGTAGGCTGAAAAGATGCGGCGGTAATACTTCAGGCTAGGCAGGATCGAATTCCTCAGCTCGATGTTTCTCCGATGAATGCTTTTCGGAGGAAAGCTCCCCTGGGCTCCGTTCCGAGGATGGTCGTTCAGAAGATGGCTGTTCCGAGGAATGCCTTGTGCTTCCGCTCCATGCGGCATTCAGGAACTCCCGCAGATGAATCTCCACCGGTTCGCCAGTGCGCAGGCTTTCCACGATAGCGAACGTGGTCAGGGAAGTGGCAACGATCTCTTCGAAGGCAATCGGCGGCGCTTCGCCGCGAGCAATGGCATTGGCAAAGGCCGCCCACTCACTGCGGTGTCCCTTGTCCTGGCGCAGCCGTGACTTCACGACTTCGCTGCGGTTGCCACGCGCCAGTGTAAGTTGCCGGTAATCGTCGAGGATGCAGGTGGCGCCGCCTCCGAATACCTCCAGCCGCTCCTTGGATACTGACTTGTCGCCGCAAGCGGCATAGTTGATCGTCGCCAGCCCGCCATTCTCGTACTCGATGGTCGCCGCGACATTGTCCTGCACATAACGTCCGCCATCGGGCAGGCTTCGCGCGTGTACGCGGCGGGGTACGGAGCCGGACACGAAGCTCACCAGATCGACGAAATGGCAGACCTCGCCCAGTATCCTTCCGCCGCCCGCATCGGCATCCTGAACCCAGTGGCTGGCGGGAATGTAGCCGGCATTGATCCGATAGTGCAGCATCAGGGGATCGCGCACATCGGAAAGAAATTCGCGCAAGCGGCCAACCATGGGCGCGAAGCGGCGGTTGTAGCCCACCATGAGCCGGGCATGCTCCCGATGTTGGAAGGCGCGGGCAATCTCCTCCAGTTCGGAAATGTGCAGGCAAAGCGGCTTTTCGCAGAAGACATTTTTCCCCGCTGCCATTGCCGCCAGCACCTGCCGCGCGTGCAGGTCATGGCGTGTGCTGATCACAACGGTGTTGATGCTTGCATCCTCCACCAGCCGCCGTTCGTCGGTGGTGCAATAGGAGAAGCCGAATTTTTTCCCGGCGTGCTCGGCGCTGAGTCCGGTGGCGGCACAAATTCCCACCAGCGAAGTTCCGGGAGTGGCGGAAATTGCCGGCAGCAGCACGCTTGTGGCGAAGTTGCCGGCCCCGAGCATACCCACCGCAACCGGGGAGGCCGCGGCTGGACTGGCTTGCAGCCGGATGAGCACATCGTTTTTGGCGTCGCCAGCGTAAGTAATCAGCACGCCCAGAAACGGCCCAGCGGTTTTTCCCGAGATCAGATCATAGGCATCCACCGCGTCGTCGATGGGGAAGCGGTGCGTAACCAGCGGCTGTACCTGTACTTTTTTCTCCGCCACGAGCGACAGAAATGATTCCAGGTTGCGGTTCTCCGTCCAGCGCACGTACTGCGGCGGATAGTCGTTGCCCTTCTCTTCGTAGCTGGGATCGTAACGTCCTGGGCCATACGACTTTGCGATTACAAATTCGAGTTCCTTGTCGTAGAACGGCTTGCGCGGAAGCTCGGTGCCCACGGCTCCCACTGCCACCACCCGCGCCCTTCCACGAGCCACCCGGGCCGCCAGTTCCACGGGAGCATTGCTGGAGGTGGCTGCCGTGATCACCACGCAGTCCGCTCCCAGGCCGTTCGTTGCCTGCTCAACCAGTGCGGCAAACTCTTCGGCGTTGGAGGCCGTTGCATCGCATCCCAGCCGCCGTGCCAGCCCGGCCCGCGCTGCATCCGGATCCATGCCCAGAACGCGGCAACCGCTGGCCTTCGCCAGTTGCACCGCCAGATTGCCAATCAGGCCCAGGCCAATGATGGCGACCGTCTCGCCTACAACCATTCCCGCCAGCCGTACGCCATGCATGGCGATGGCGCCCACTGTGGCGAATGCGGCGTCTTCAAAGGAAACATCAAAAGAAACTTCGCCGCGGGACGGAATCACCGCTACCAGGTTTCGCGGTACGCATACAAACTCGGCGTGTACGGCATAGCCCGCACCGGCACAGGCAACACGGTCGCCCGGACGGACTCCGCTCACATCCTCCCCCACGGCCACAACGGTTCCTGCCGTGCTGTAGCCGAGAGAGACGGGGCGGTCGAGCCGCGAAAAGGCGCTGCCGATTGCCGTGGCTATCCCTTCGGCTCGCGCCTTGCCGATCACCTGCCGCAGAAGGTCGGGCCGCGAGCGCGCTTTTTGCAGGAGGTTCTTGCTGGCGAAATCCAGCGCCATGCGCTCCGTGCCCGCGGAGACCAGCGAAACCGCCGTCCGCACCAGCACCATCCCCCGCCCCGGCATATTGAGAGGGACCTCTCGTACGCGGGTTTCACCCGTCCGCATGGATTGAACCAGTTGTTTCATGGCCGGAATACGCTCGTAAAGGCAGCATAGTGCATTCCGGCTTCGCGCCCAAGGCCAGAATGCCCTGCGAATGCAGGAGGGAACCCCAAAGGCAATCACAGGTGGCAAAAGAGAATTGAGAGCCGCAACGGTCCGTGCAGGGCAGGCTAGTCGCCGTATTTTTCCGAAATTTCCGCCACTGCCCGCAGTGCGGCCTTCTCGTCGAGGAATGCCTCCGCATGGCGCTGCTTTACGGTTTGCGCAATTTGCTCATGAGTACGCTGGCCATTCATCAGCCCGAGGATCGTTTGGACGGCTGCGCCATTTTCCTTCAGGGCCGGACGGTATCCGGGTGCGCGCTTTTGCAAGGACCGCGGCGTGACGAAAATACTGCCAAGGTTCGACTGGTGGAACTGTTCCTGGAGTTTTCCATCGGCGGTGCGGACCGTCGTGTTCCAGGTCCACACGTAATCGTCACCCGCGTGAAGGAAGCGGATGTCGGCATCGAGGGAGCCGCCCTGCTCCACTCCCACAGGCCGCGTCCATGGTGCGAACTGGTTGGGATAGACCGTCGCCGGTTTTCCCGGAGCCGTGCTTAGATTCACCCTCTCCGTCAGATCGGAATCGAACCACAGGCTGTACCCGTTGGCCTGTCCGTTGCGAGTGGCCCGCAAATTTACCCGGCCGCAAACCGCGGGCGATTCCATCGTCATGTAGTCCAGTGTGTCCAGGCAGACGGGCTCGGTGAGGAATGCCTCCGGTTCCACGCGGGCGGAAAAAGGGCAATCGACTCCGAAGCGCCGGCCCGCCGAAAGGTCCACGCCCCATCGGCCATCGCTCCAGACCGCAACCTCGTCATATTCCCCGGACGTCAATTCCACCGCAGCGATCCATATCCGCTCCCGCAGGGGAATCATCGTTCCCCCGGGGGCAAGGAAGCGCAGGCGTGCGTCGATTAGAGCAGCGGGCGCGGCCTTGTAGACCGGCAGACCACCATGGATATCGGCAACGATCACGTTTGCCTTCTCCGGCAATTGAATATCAGTGGAAAGCCCGCGGATGAATTCAATTCTGTCTTCGCAACCGTTGTCCCGTGCCACCTGCCGCGCCAGTTCGATGATCTCGTCGCATTCGATGGCATAGACCCGGCGCGCCCCAAACTGGCAGGCGAACACGGCAAGGAGTCCCGCTCCGGTTCCGATCTCCGCCACGACATCACCCGGCTTCACCACCTGTTCCAGCGCCCGGCGGTAGGCGGCGACCCGAACCCGATCGGCCAGCATGCTTCCGTGGTCATGCACCGAATACATCGTGTCTACCTCGCTTCCCCGGATTGGCAGCGAAACCCAACCTGCGTACAATCTCTTTGTCCATTCAAATCGTTCATGGTTTCCGGCATGAATATCTCGAGCAATTCGATTGTCGTGGCAACGGATTCCCAGGTTTCTTCCGCGCTCGGCGATGAAACGGTGATCCTCCATTTTAACAAGGGCGCCTACTTCGGATTGAATGAGGTTGGCTCAATCATCTGGCAGAAGTTGCAACAGCCGCAAACCGTCGGCTCCATCCGCGAAGCCATTCTGCGGGAGTACGACGTCGATGCGGATCAGTGCGAGCATGATGTGATCAAGCTTTTACGGCAGCTTCATGAGCAGGGACTCATCGAGGTTCGGAGTGAACCGGCTTCGTAGATTTCTGCGCTATCCATGCCGCATGCAGTTGCTGCTCGCCGAGGCGTTCTTTCGCCTCGTTTTTGTTTCCTTCCTATTGCGCCTCGCGCCCTCTTCCCATTTTGTACGCAGATGGGCCGGAGACGTTTCAGCCGTGCCGCCACGTAAGCCGCAATTCGCCGGTCGAACCAGCGAAGAGATTTGCTGGGCCGTGGCAACCGCCGCGAGATACCTGCCCTTTGCCGCCTGCCTGCCTCAATCTCTAGTGGCAAGCGCCATGTTGCACAGGGCAGGACATCCCGCCGAGGTCAGGATTGGAGTTGCCAAAGACTTACGGGGATTTCAGGCTCATGCCTGGGTAACCGCGGGAGAGAAAGTTGTGCTGGGAGAAAGTGCCGTACAGTTCGCCGAACTTCCAAAGAAAAAGCCAGCGGGCGGATAGCTTTTACCGCAGGGTCTTTAATTATTGCAATCTTCAAACCTTCGTCATGCCGCCGCCGCCGTCTGTGTTCGGGCCGCCGGATCCACGGGTTACATGGTTCACGTCGCCATAGTAGGAAAGCATGGGGGCTCGGTAAGACTTCCTGGACGATGCCCTGCAACTGTTCAAGACAGTCTTTTTTTCCATGGGAGGTTCCTTCGGGACTCTTCCTCTTATATGGGCTTATTGATACAGGCTTGCCATAAGCGCATCAGCCCGGGAAAGATATTGGGGTACAGCCATCCGCAATAAGGTCCGGGAGTTGGCAAGTGCTTCCCTGTGTTTTAGGGATGCGAAATGCCGCCGCCGCCATCCACAAATGGTCCGCCCGTTCCCTTTGTCACCTCGGTTACATCGCCATAGGAGGAAAGAACGGGAGCATGGTATGGCTTCTTGGGCGAGGCTGGAGGGGGGATCAATTCTGTTTTGTTTTCCATAAGGTGATTCCTTCCGGTTTCTCTTCGCGAATTGCGCTCATCATAAAGGGCTCCCCACCAGCCGGAGAAGGGATTTCCGGAATGGCAGTCACTCAAATGTCACCTCCCTAAAGTAACGGGATTTAAGAAGGTGCGCAGCCAGAGCTCCAGGGCAACCAACGCGTTGGCTTCCCGGGACGCCAGGCCCGTCTCTCCCGTAAGCTTCGCCTTGTGGGTATTGAAAGCACCCTGGACAATCGCTGGATCGACATATCCGTATCGCACGGCCATACAGTTGGGGTGCAGGTACTCTTGAAAACGGGAGTGACGGGAATACATGGCGTCACTGTCGAGTTTTGTGAAATCGGCCTTCCATCCCCGCAGCCGTATCGATTCCGGCAGGACGCCGCGCATTGCCTCGCGAAACAACCCTTTGAACACCCCTTGCCAGTTCGGGAGCTCCGCTGGAATTGACATTACAAACTGCACCAGATCGCGGTCGAGGAACGGCTCGGCATTCTCCATGCCGAAAGCGGCGGCATGTTTATTGTTTACCTCCATCCAGTCGGCGACGTATCCGAAGTTGAAGTACCCATAAGTGATTTCCGCCTGCTTGCTGGCGAAGGGTCCGGCAACACGGCGCTGCTTTTGGCTGCGACGGTATCCGGTCTTATGAAAGGACTCGGTATATGAATCCGATAACCCACGGGGATGCCTCAGGTGGCGGACAGCCCGGAGCGCACACATGAGTTGATCGGGCATGAGGTCGCGCACAAAGCGGAGCATAAGATATTTTCGCAGCCGCGCGGGCGGGCAGTCGGTCAGTGTGCCTGCCATGCGCTTGAATTCCGATTGCAATTGCCCCCACCGCAAGCGGCGGGCAAGCTCAAATAAATGCGCGCTGCTTGATATGATCTGGTCGCCGAAATCCCCGTTCAGAACCGTGGAGCATCCAAGCTCATGGCAGGCGCGCAGGCGTTCGATCTCGGAGTCCCATCGCATCCGTGGAATTTCCGAGATCAACATCCACTCCATGCCGTCCTCGTACTTGAAGGACGTGAATGGCAGTTTCCGGATCGATACCTGGAACATCTCCTCAATATCCGCAAGGTACTGCTTTTCGTCGGCGGGCGAACCTTCGGGAAAGACCATTGACACCCCGATTGCGGGCGCAACCCCGGAGCCCGCACGCCTGAGGACCTCCGCCTGGCAGAGAATCGCCGAGGAGTCCAACCCGCCGCTGACCAGCACGCCCACAGGTCTGGTTGAGCGCAGCCTGCGCCGTACGGCCTGCTCGAAGAGTGCGCGCAGAGCCTCCGCATACTCCTCGAAGGAGCTTAGCCGGATTTTTTTCAGGGGATCGAAGTCCCAGTGCCGGAACTCCCGCAGTGCTTCGGGCGTGACGATTATGGTATGTCCCGGACGTACACGCAGAACTCCCTTGAAATAGGTGAGCCGCAGTTCATGAGGATCGCCGCCGATGATAAGGTCGGCAAGCGCCTCATCCTCGGGCCGGGCTTCGACCTCGGGATGGGCAAGAATCCCCTTGATCTCCGAGGCCGCGATACAGAGCTTCCGCGAGACCCAAGAGTAGAGAGGGCGAATGCCCGCCGGGTCCCTGGCCAGCAGCATCTGACGGCGTTCTTCGTCGTAGACGGCGACAGCAAAGTCTCCGTTGAGTTGTGCCGCAAAGGAATCGCCAAAATGGCGGTAACAGGCAAGCACCAGGGATGAGTCCGGCAGATCTTCCGCGCCTGGCCCTAGGCTGGCGGAAAGCTTCTCCATCAACTCTTCGCGATTGTCCAGCCGGCCATCAAGGCAAACTGCAACCCTTGCGGGCAGGATTGCGGGTTGAATGTCATCCAGTCCGGATGAATTTTGCAGGCGCTGGTATGCCAGCCCTGCCTGCCCGTTCCTCCAGAAGCGAGGTCCCTCGCTGCTCTTATTCCGGAGGGGTGCGGCCAGCTTATGAAGCACGGCCGGGTCCACCGGGCTTCCATCGCGATTCAGCAGGGCGGCAATCCGGCTCATCCGGAATGGGGCCTTCGGGGGGGATGTGGACTTCGGGCGGAACGCGTTCCCCGCGACAGGTCCGCGAGGATGGCATCGATTACCGCGGGCAATAACTCCAGCCGCTTGGGATACGACATGCGCTTCACCGGGACCGCCGTTATCAGCCGGTTGGCGAATTCAAACTGCCGTTTGAGCCTCAGGGGCGTGCGCACGGTGGTGTTAAAGGTGTTCTGGATGATCGGAAGGAAAGAAGCGCGCCCGCTCGTCCGGCGCATGGTGATCTTTGAAGAGTGGCTCGACCTGGGCGGAAGCAGGTAGAGCGCGGCCAGCGGCGCCGGCTGCGCGATATGCTGCTCCCCCTTCAGGGGGAAGATCATCTTGTGGGTGAACTTGTTCATCGGCATCGAACGCTTGCCTTGCAGGAATGCATCCGCCGATTCGGGCAAAAGCTTGATCCGGGGAAGGCTGGGATGCGCCAGCACTTCCTGGCCCTTGAACTCCAGCACCAGTACGTCGTCGGTGATCAGGGGATATCCGCGCTCCAGAAATGCCGCCGCCATGGTGGACTTTCCAGAGCCGGAATTTCCCAGCAGCGCAATGGCGCTGCCATTGATCAACACGCTGGTTGCATGCAGGGGTTCAATGCCTCTTGCCAGCAGGCAATAGGACATCACATGTCCGAGCAGGTAGGTGAAGACCACCTCATCGGAAACTTCCTGC
>DASZRZ010000363.1:0-5002 GCA_035548935.1 Terriglobales bacterium | reverse complement strand
CCGGCGCGCGCCGGCTGCAGATGATTCTGCCCCTGGGCGGCTCGACGGGCTTGAATGCCAGCCTGGGCGATGTGGTGACCGCCGCCGTTAAGGAGGCGTCCCCTGACGGCCAGGTGCAAAAGGGCAAAGTGGTCAAGGCGGTCATTGTGCGCACCCGCAAGGAGCAGCGCCGCCGCGATGGAACCTATATCCGCTTCGACCAGAATGCCGCGGTGCTCATCAATGACACGGGCGAGCCGGTGGGAACCCGCGTATTCGGCCCGGTAGCGCGTGAGCTGCGTGAGAAGAAATTTTTGAAGATTGTTTCGCTGGCACCAGAAGTTCTCTAGTGATCCGGCTGTGGCAGGCCGGTAGCCGTGCAAGCGAAGCGAAGAACAGAAGAACCGGAGAAAAGCGGCTTAGCCGCCGAGGCAAGTGAAGGTTATGGCAACTGCAACTGCAACCAAGAAGATGAATCGCGACATCCGCCGCAACGATAACGTGCAGGTCATTGCCGGGCGGGATGCGGGCAAGCAGGGTCGTGTACTGCGCGTTGTTCCGGCCCGGGGCAAGGTCCTGGTGGAACACGTGATGATGGTGAAGAAGCACGTGAAGCCGAACCCGCAGCGCAACATCAAGGGCGGAATTGCCGAGCAGGAGGGCCTGGTGGACATCAGCAACGTGATGCTGGTCTGCGGCTCGTGCGGCCCGGTGCGGGTGGGGCACGATATGCGCGGTGAGCGCAAGGTTCGGGTTTGCAAAAAGTGCGGCACTACGCTGGAGAAGTAGCTGCGGCATTTTGCCGTGGCGGAAATGAAAGGTTTCAGAACCTCACGAACCGGTAACCACTCCGAAACCGTGACAGGACATTGAAGAATATGGCAAAGGAAAAACAGGAACAGGGCAAGAAGCAGCAACAGGCGGAGGTTTCGGGGGATGGCGCCTCCGGAAAGCCGGCGCGTCCTCCTGCCAGCTTTAAAGGCGTGGTGCGGATGAAGGAGAAGTACAACAAGGAAGTCATGCCCGCGCTGATGAAAGAATTCGAACTGAAGAATCCGATGGCGTCGCCCCGGGTGAAGAAGGTTGTCGTCAACATGGGCGTTGGCGAAGCAACACAGAATTCCAAGCTGATCGATCCCGCTTCGGCGGAGCTGGGGCAGATTACCGGACAGAAGCCGGTGGTGACCAAGGCAAAGAAGTCGATTGCCGCCTTCAAGGTTCGCGAAGGCATGCCCATCGGGGTAATGGTAACGCTGCGCGGCGACCGCATGTACGAGTTTCTGGACCGGCTGATCAATGTGGCCCTGCCTCGCGTGCGCGACTTCCGCGGAGTATCCATGAAGTCCTTCGACGGGCGCGGGAACTACACCCTGGGATTGAAGGATCAGCTGCTGTTTCCCGAGATCGATTACGCCAAGGTTGAAAAGATGAAGGGCATGAATGTCACCATTGTGACCACGGCGGCCAACGATGACCAGGCGCGCGCGCTGCTGCGGGGATTGGGCATGCCGTTCCGGGCCTGATCTCTGGATTCGGGTTTGATTTGTGCGGGAAATAAAAGTTGAGAAGGCAGTAGGAAGCAAGAGTCGAGAAAACAATGGCGAGAACATCACACGTAGCCAAGGCTAAGAAAAAACCGAAATTCTCCGTGCGGCAGCACAACCGTTGCAATCTGTGCGGCCGTCCCCGGGCTTTCCTTCGCAAGTTTGGGATTTGCCGTTTGTGTTTCCGGGGACTTGCCCTGCGGGGAGAGATTCCAGGAGTTTCCAAGTCGTCCTGGTAGCCGGGCGGCGGCAGTCCGGGGATGCCCGGATGTCCGCGGTTCCTGCTTGCAGGCGGTTTGAAATTTACCCGACGTAGTGCCGCTGCCGCGGGTTCTCCGAAGATGGAGCGAACGGGCAGCCGAGGAGAAAGAAGAGCATGAGTTTGACCGATCCGGTCGCGGACTTTCTGACCCGCATCCGCAACGCGCTATCGACGCGTCAGCAGAAAATTGACGTTCCTTCATCGAAGCTGAAGGTGGAGATTGCCCGCATTCTCAAAGAGGAGGGCTATATCTCCAACTATAAGCTGACGGAGGAAGAGGGCCGAAAGCTGTTGCGCGTGCAGTTGAAATACGGCGCCAATAACGAGAGCGCCATCTCGCGCGTGGAGCGCGTCTCCAAGCCGGGCTGCCGGGTGTATGTCGGCCGCACGGACATCCCCCGGATTCTTGGCGGGATGGGAATCAACATCCTGACCACGCCGCAGGGCGTGATGACGGGACGGGATGCGCGCAAGGCGGGCGTTGGCGGCGAAATTCTTTGCGAAATATGGTAGTGCGCGGGGCTGTTCCCGATGGCGGGAGAGTTGGCGTGGCGCGTGATCCGGAATTTCGTGAGCTGGACTGAAGAGAGCTGATTATGTCGAGAATTGGTAGAAAGCCGATCCCGGTTCCTCAGGGAGTCAAGGTAGCAATCGAAGGCGACATGGTAAAGGTGCAGGGTCCCAAGGGATCGCTGGAGACTCGCGTCCCCACCGGCATCAAGCTGGTGCATGAGGATGGCAAGCTGCTGGCGACGCGGGAAAGCGATCAGCATGCCGCAGTGCATGGTCTTGCCCGGGCGCTGGTGAACAATGCCGTCGAAGGTGTGACCAAGGGCTGGAATCGCGAACTGGAGATTGTGGGCATTGGATACCGTGCGGAGATGAAGGGAAAGAATGTAGTCGTCTTTACCCTGGGCTATTCGCACCCCATCGAGTTTCCGCTGCCGAGCGGAGTCGATGTCGCCGTCGATGCCAAGCAGACGCGGCTTACCTTGAGCGGGATTGACCGCCAGAAGATCGGACAGGTTGCGGCGGATATGCGCTCGCTGCGTCCCCCCGATCCGTACAAGAACAAGGGCGTCCGGTATGTCGGCGAGAAGTTGAAGAAGAAGGTCGGCAAGACGGGCGCGAAGTAGCCGTGTGTGGGTCCATTTTTTAGGATTTACCCTGGCCTGGAGAAGCGAGAGCAATGATTACGACGAGTTCTAAAAATCAGACGCGCCTGCGGGTGCATGATCGCATCCGCAAAAAGCTGGTCGGCACCCCCGAGCGGCCACGTCTCAGTGTGTATCGTTCGTTGAACCACATTTATGCCCAGGTGATCGATGACCTGCACGGCGTAACCCTGGTAGCGGCCAGCACAGTGGAGGCCAAGAGCGCCACGGGTGGCAACCTGGCTTCGGCCAAGGATGTGGGCCGCCGGGTGGCGGACCGGGCCAAGGAAAAGGGGATCGCGAAGGTCGTCTTCGACCGTGGGGGATACCTGTACCATGGCCGCGTCAAGGCGCTTGCCGATGCCGCCCGCGAGGCCGGTTTGCAGTTCTAGGACTTGAACCAGCACGAAACCGTGGAAGCGATATTGGAAGCAGCGATATTGGAAACAAGGAAGAGTTGAGAGCACTAATGGCAATCGTCAAAAAGAAAGTGGATGCCGGCAACTACCAGTTGAAAGATCAGGTAGTAGCGATCAATCGTGTGACCAAAGTGGTGAAAGGCGGCAAGAACATGTCGTTTGCCGCCCTGGTCGTTGTGGGTGACCCGTCAGCGTCGGTTGTGGGATACGGTTCCGGTAAGGCCAAGGAGGTTCCGCAGGCCATCCGCAAGGGAATCGAGTCGGCCAAGAAGAACCTGATGAAGGTTCATCTTACGCAGACCTCCATTCCGCACGCGGTTCTGGGACGCTTCGGCTCCGGCATGGTGCTGCTGAAGCCGGCTCCGGAAGGAACGGGCGTGATTGCCGGTGGCGCGGTGCGCGCGGTGATGACCTCGGTGGGCATTCAGAATGTACTCACGAAGTCGATTGGAACCACCAATCCGCACAATGTGATCAAGGCCACGTTCGACGCGCTGGAGAAGTTGCGGGACCGTCAGGAAGTGGCCAACCTGCGGGGCAAATCCGTGGAGGAGTTGTAATGATGGCACGGGCACAGGGCAGCAAGGCAGCAGCGGAGAAGCAGGGAACACTCAGGATTCAGTGGGTGCGCTCCGCCATCGCCGCTCCGGAAAAACACAAGCTGGTGGTCAAGGGTCTGGGTTTTACCAGGCTGAATCAGATTGTCGAGCGTGAGGACACGCCGTCGATCCGCGGAATGGTCAATAAAATTCCTCACCTGGTAAAGGTGATCGGCTAGGGGTGCTGGCGTATCCCGGCTGTGAACGCACTTAGTTGCGACGAAGAGAGTAGCGATGAATCTTTCCAATATCAGGGCGCCAAAGAACGCAAGTGAGAAGCGCAAGCGGGTCGGTCGCGGCATGGGATCGGGCATGGGCAAGACATCCACCCGGGGCCACAAGGGTCAGGGTTCGCGTTCCGGTTCGCGCCTGATGCGCGGCTTCGAAGGCGGACAGATGCCGCTGCACCGCCGCCTGCCCAAGCGCGGCTTTACCAATATCTTCCGCACCGAGTATGCGGTGGTGAATCTGGAGCAGCTGGCCGGGCTGGGCGAATCCACCATTACGCCGGAGACTCTTCGCAAGTCCGGGCTGGTGAAGCGCAAGCTCCCAATCAAAGTTCTGGGCGACGGAGAGCTTTCCAAAGCGCTGAACGTTACGGCGCACAAGTTTTCGAAGTCCGCTCAGGAAAAGATTTCCAAAGCCGGGGGCAAAACGGAAGTGGTTGCACAAGCCCCTGTTGCCGAGGCAAAGTAGGCGTCCCACGGATGGCGGTTGCGGAGTGATGTTCCATGCTTGAGAAACTAGCCAACGTATTTCGAATTCCCGACCTGCGCAAACGCATTCTGTTTACGCTGGCGATGCTGGCGGTGTACCGCTTCGGCGGCCATATCCCCACGCCCGGAATCAACGCCGACCTTCTGCAGCAATTTTTCGAGCAGAACCGTGGAACCTTTCTTGGCTTTGTCGATCTGTTCAGCGGCGGCCAGTTGCGGAGACTGACGGTCTTTGCCCTGGGCATCATGCCCTACATTACCGCGTCCATTATTTTGCAGTTGCTGACGGTGGTGTATGAGCCGCTTGCCAAGCTGCAGCGGGAAGGCGA
>DASZRZ010000362.1:0-1819 GCA_035548935.1 Terriglobales bacterium | reverse complement strand
CAATCCCCAAACCGCGGAGGTGGTTCGAAGCTACAGTGCGCGCTCGCGCTGGAACCGCTGGCTCTATCACGGATTGCACTCCTTCGACCTGCCGTGGCTCTACAAGTACCGCCCTTTGTGGGATGTCCTGGTTCTGGTTTTGCTGGTGGGCGGCTCTGCGCTCTGTTTCACCTCGGTGGTGATTGGCTGGCAGGTGGTGCGCCGGAAGCTGGGTAAGCTGGCTCCGCGGCGTGCCCGCGCGGCCACCTAGCCCAATCGCGGCTACCCAAGCGCCGCATGGGAAGCCTTCTGCGGCTATGCGGAAGGTTCAACGGCGGACTGGAATGCCTCCAGGTACTTCAGTGGCAGGGCGCTGCGCGTGAGTTGCGCATTGGTGACGATGTGCGTGGTCTCGCCCTCGGCGAGCAGGGTTCCGTCGATCTCCCGAATGACCTCGTAGCCGAATTGGATCAACGACTCCCGGACATTCTTCAAGCGCGTACGGACGAGAATTGCATCATCGTAGCGCGCAGGCGACTTGTAGCGGCAGCGGGCATCCACCACGGCGATGAAGCATCCATCGCAGGCCTCCATGTCCTTGTAGGTAAATCCCAGGCGGCGCAGGAATTCCACGCGTCCCACCTCAAACCAAATAAGGTAATTGGCGTGGTAAACCACGCCCATCTTGTCGGTCTCCGCATAGCGGACGCGGACCCGGGCCTCATTCATCATCTATTTTTTCCGTCCATTAGTTTCCCGTCCAGTGGGGCTTGCGCTTTTCAAGAAAGGACCGGATGCCCTCGGCGAAGTCGGCGGTGGAGCGGATTCCCGCATTCTCATGGATAGCCTCCGCGAACTGCTTGTCCAGGGTCCCGGCAAGGAAGCCATTCAGAAGCTTCTTGGTCGCGCGCAGCGAAGAGGGACTGTTTTCCAGCAGCAGGGCGGCAAGTTCGCGTGCGCGGGAGATAAGCTCACCGGCGGGGACCATTTCATTCACCAGTCCGTAGCCGTGGGCATCGGCGGCGCTGAAGATGCGGCCCGTGAGCAGAAGATCGCGGGCACGTT
Organism: Terriglobales bacterium; assembly: GCA_035548935.1. Lineage (GTDB taxonomy): Bacteria > Acidobacteriota > Terriglobia > Terriglobales > Acidobacteriaceae > DASZRZ01. Next base: position 775 of record DASZRZ010000362.1, on the reverse strand, counting down.
TGTGACCCACCTGCCAGACCAGGATGGTGGAAACCACGGCGGGCACGAAGCCGATGCGCACCTCCGTATACCCGAAGCTGGCCTCGGGCACGGCCAGGGTAAAGTCGCACATGGTGGCGATTCCACTGCCTCCGGCGATGGCCGCTCCGTTCACGGCGGCAATGGTGGGCTTGGGGAAGTCGTAAAGCCGCCGGAACACCGCGGCCAGTCTGGTGGAATCTTCCAGGTTTTCTTTGGCGGTCTTTCCAAGCAGCCGCTGCAACTCTTCCAGGTCCATGCCGGCGCAAAACGCCTTGCCCGCCCCGGTAATAATTAGAACCTGGGCGGAGGATCGCTCCACTTGATCGAGAGCATGGAGAAGCTCCGCGGCCAGGGCAGGGCTGATGGCATTCCGCTTATCGGGACGATTCAGCGTGAGCAGAGCAATCGGACCTTCGTGGTCGAGCAGGATCGTTTCGTAATCCATCGGTAGCAGTTCGTGTCAGCGCTTCGATTTAGCCTGTCGATTTAGCGTGTCGATTTAAAGATGCTATCAAAGTCGAGCCCATGTGGGTCGCAAATGAGCCTTGGCCTCAACGTGCTCTTCGCGGGCTGCACCGGTCAGGTGTTGAACTTTGCAGCGATGTCGGCATTGATGCGCAGTACCGAATCCAGCGGCTTGCGGATGGGAGCCTCGGCCCCGCAAGCGGCCAGCGCTTCCAGCACAAGTTCGGTGGGGATGTTTCCGACGAGATCGTCCTGTGCAAAGGGACATCCGCCGAGTCCTCCCATGGCG
>DASZRZ010000361.1:0-6260 GCA_035548935.1 Terriglobales bacterium | reverse complement strand
CAACAATGTCCGCCGAATAGAACTCCTTCACGCCATTGCGCTCCAGCTCCACTCCCGTGACCTCTCTTCCGGAAGCGCTGGTCACCAGACGCAACACGCGCGCCCCGGTCAGCAGCGTCACGTTGGGAGATTCCAGGGCCGGATCGAGGGCGCAGACCTGGGCATCCGATTTCGCCGACACCAGACATGGGAAACTGTCGCAGGTGCTGCAGCGGATGCAGCGGCTGTGATGCGGATCTTTTTCGTTCAGCATGATGCCAAGCGGTACATGAAACGGCTTGAGCCCGGCGCGGGCAAAGTCGTCGCTCAGCGTCTGCATTCGCGGCTCATGGCTAACCGCCGGATGCGGATATGGCGTGCCCGCTCGCGGCTCTGTCGGGTCCTCGCCCCGCGCTCCATGTACGTGATAGATGCGCTCCGCTTCGCCGTAGTAGGGCTCGAGGTCGTCATAACGGATCGGCCACGCCGGCGAAACTCCTCCGTGGTGCCGTATCTCTCCGAAATCCTGCTCGCGAAGCCGGAACAGCGCCGCCCCGTAAAACTTGGTATTGCCGCCAACGAAATAGTTGGTGTGCGGATGCAGAGGCTTGTCGTCCTTATCACGCCAGACCTCCGTTGTGTTGTAGCGGGCATCAAGATTGATCGCCTTTGAGCTCCAGTTCTCTTTTTCCCGGCGCACGTAGTCCCCGCGCTCCAGAACCAGAATCCTTTTCCCCGAGGGAGCCAGGCGGTACGCGAGCGTCCCGCCCCCTGCTCCTGTTCCCACGATAATCACGTCGTAGTGGTTGTCGCTTGCCATGGCTCCCCTCCTGGACTGGATTGTTTCATTCCCGCGTTAACGCATCATTGCCGTGGTGCCGTTGTCCTGCGGCTTCAGCGAGGCTGTGCCGAAGTTCACCCCAAAGCGGCGGCACCACACGGTCACGCTGTCGTATTTGGCTAGCTCCACCGACGACGGAATTTCATAGTTCTGGTCGCCAATGTTGCCCTTGAGAGCGCCCACGTTAACGAAGGCGTTCTTCTTGATCGCGGCCTCCACTTTTTCTCCGTTCGCAGCCACCAGGTACACCTGCACATCCGGACCATTGGAAGTCATAAACTCGGCCAGGCGCAGAAAGTGGCGGCCATCCGGCAATTCATGCACCATGGCCAGCCCCTTGGTCTCGTGCGCGCCCGATTCAAACGATCCCGAAGCCTTGAGCGTCTGCGCCGCGGTGCGCATTGGCGTGCTGCCCTCGGTAAGCGGCGCGGTTCCAAAGTTCACACTGAAGCGTTTGCACCAGATGGTGACTGCACGATACTTATTCAGATCGGTTCCGGAGGGAACTTCATAATTCTGATCGCCGATATTTCCTTTGATCGATCCCAGGTCAACGTATCCGGACTGTTTCACCGCATCGTTGTCGAGAGCGTCCGGAGCGGCCACGAGCAATACGTGGACATCCGGCCCATTGGAGGTCTGGAAGTTGGTCAGACGCAACACAGTCTGATTGCCGCCGCCCACCCGGTAGACGCCAGCCGAGCCGCTGGTCTTGTGCGCTCCGTCATGGAACATGCCGCTGGCGACCGCCTCGGAGGCCGAAGCCGATGCCTGGGTTAGCGGGAATCCCTCGTTGACCTTCTGGTTGACGAACAGCCGCTCGGGACGAAACGCGGCCCACAGCCCGCCCAATGCGACGATTGCGATTGCGATATAGAGTGATTTGCGGTTCATACGTACTCTCCTTAATTCTGTTTGGTTGAAGTTGGAAGTGGAATGGAACTTTGCGCGGCAAGTTCGCCGAAGCGGCAGTTGAAGATGCAGCGCCTGCCGTTGTGGTGGTGCAGCTTTGCGCAAAATACGCTCTTCTGCCCGCTACCATGCAGGTAGATTTCAGCCGCCGCCAGCATCCCCACCGGCGGAGCCGTAAAGTACAGCCATATGGCGGTCCATACATTGGCCCCCACCGCGGATGCCGTGGTTCGCGCCGGGTTCATGCTCATACCCGAAATGGGCGCGGTTAGGGCGATATAGAGCGCGATCAGGATCGCCACAAAGTACCCGGTATAGTGCGACCATCGCGGATGATTGCTCGAGCGCAGCACAACCGTCATGGTGATGAAGGCGATCAGGAACTCCACTGCGAACGCCGCTAGCGTGCCCTCCTTGCCGGGCACGGTCACCACATAGTTCACAGCCGGCTGCGCCAGCTGGCTTCCAATAAAGAGCCCGATGAACAGCACCCCGGCTATGCCGCCGGCAAACTGGAAGATCACATAGAACAGCGCGTCCCATCCTCTGACCTTCTTCAGCCGCAGAAAAGTAAGGGTCACCGCGGGATTCAAATGCGCGCCCGACTGCTTGCCCCAGGGCGAGTAAATGATCGCCAAAGCCGAGAGCGCCATGGCAATGCCCATCAGCACCCGGCGAATGCCTCCGCCTGGAAACAACCGCGCCACCGGCGACTCCGGTAGTTGAAGGATCGCGCCAAACAGGCACGCGGCAATCATGAACGCCCCCAGCTCCGCCCCCTCCATTGCATATTCCTTCCAGTGACCGGACAGTGCCGCGATGGCGGGCGGGAGGGAGGCCGGAGCGTCTGCCGGGGCATGCTTGGCCGGAGCTGTTGCCGCTCCGGTTATCCGTGCCGCCTGGGTCGTCACTGCCGCCTCCGCTTGTTGGGTAGGGTTCATGGGCGTGAGAGTCCCGGGCTTCTCCGAAGTTTCGGATTTGCGAAAAATATTTTTCTTCCACATGAGTCGTAACTTTTCCCTTTCTCGTGGATCACACACTGGCAGCGCAAGAGAACGCCTTCTCTGGGAGCCGTTTTGTCCCGGGGGTGGATTTTCGAAGGAACGCTCTTATAATGGTCCACGAACGGCACGAACAGGAAGCGGACAAACGTATGGCGGCGCTGAGCCGCCGGGCGGAAGCCAGGCCTCAAGTTCCCGCCGTCGAAAAGGCTGCCATGCACGCAACGGCATCATTCATGGAGCACGACGAAGAGGCTCTTCTTCGACGCGTGAAGGAGGGAGAAACCGCTCTGTTCTATGAGCTGATACGCCCCTACCAGAAGAGCGTGTTTATGACTGCTGTTTCCATCCTTGGAAATTCCGCCGACGCGGAAGACGCGGCGCAGGAAGCCTTCCTGAAAGCCCTTGCGCGCATCAATCAATTTCGCGGAGAAGCCAGGTTCAGCACCTGGCTCATCCAGATCACCATTAATGAAGCCCGCATGCGCCTCCGCAAGGACCGCAGGAACCTTTACGAATCCATCGACGAGGGCGTCGATAACGAGGAAGGCGAATACATGCCGAGGGATTTCGCCGACTGGCGCGAAATTCCCACCGAAGCCCTGCAGCGCAAGGAGCTGAAGCAGGCGCTCCTCAACGCCATTGCCGCGCTGCCCACCAAGTATCGGGAGGTTTTTGTGCTGCGCGATGTTCAGCATCTCAGCATTACCGAAACCGCTCAGATGCTGGGAATTTCGGAGGCCTCCGTTAAAACCCGCCTGCTGCGCGCCCGCTTTCAGATGCGCGATGCCCTGGCCCCGGGTATTGACGGCTCATGGGTCACGGGACGCGAGGAATATAAGAAGGTGCGGCCATGGTAAAGCCTGCTCCTTTCAATCCGCAGCCGCCGCAGCGGCTCAGTTGTGTTGAGGTTCTGCGGAATCTTTCGAGCTATATCGATTCCGGCAGCGCAACCCACTCCGCCGGCGACGAATCCACCTCCGGCCTGCACAACCAGATGCGGCAGCACCTTTCTGCATGCCCGGAGTGCGCCTCGGTTCTTGAAGGCTGCCGGAATGTGCAAGCGCTCGTGGGGGAGGAACACGCCTTCGATCTTCCCGCGGGCTTCAGCGAACGCCTTCAGCAGCGGCTGGCCGCCGACGGGGAACAGTACCGTCACTCTCCCCGGCAGATTCCCTTTGGAATTACCCAACAGGAGATCGCCCTCGGTTCGCACATTATTTACTTCTGGAAGGATCGTCAGGAGTTCGAGCGCGGCGTCAACTTCCTGGAGCCCGGACTCATCGGCAACGACTACTGCATCGTCTTCGGCCATCAGGAGGCCATCGACTCCGTGCTGGCTACGCTTAGCCGCAAAGGTTTTGATGTTGACCTTCTGGTTCTGGAGAACCGTCTCACCATCCTTCACCGGGACCTTCCCGTGAATGAGACCCTGGCCGTTGCCGAGCGGTTATTCCGAGCCGCCGAAGCCCGGGGCGCTTCCGCCATCCGCTGGCTGGGCAACCTGGGCGTGGGCCGCGATCCCCTGCCCGCCGGGGAAGACGACGTGCTTGAACTCGAGGCCCGCATTACCGGTCTGGCCCGCAATCTTCCCTGCGTCATCGTCTGCATGTATGACGTGGCAACTTTGCCCGGACGCATGGTAATGAAGGGCGGGCTGGAAACGCATCCCTTCGCCGTGTGCGGCCACACTTTGCAGGAAAACCCCTACTTCGTATCCGGGGAAGAATCTCACAGTTCCATCCGGCGGGTTCAGTGAAGACAGGCCGGCAGCTTGCAGGTCAATCAGGGGTCGCCAGGGAATGATCGTCGAAATCAGCTGCATTGAGGTCTGGCGCGAGATATCGAACTTCATCGACGATGATGTCGATACCGTTCTGCGCGACCGCATGGAGCTTCACTTCAAGCACTGCAAGCACTGCACCGCCATTCTCGAAGGCGCCAGTAACACCGTGCGCCTGGTGGCCGACGACCAGGCCTTCGATCTTCCCGGAGGCTTTGGCGAACGCCTTTTCAAGCGCCTCTCCCCGCAGCCGGACAAGAACGATTCCTGAGCTCTACGCCTGTGCCTCCAGGTAATCGGGCATGGCCGGCGGCATATCCGCGTTATTGATGAACCATGCAATCTTCCAGCTCTCATCCGGCTGCCGCTGCCATACCTCGATATAACGCTGTCTCCTGGTAATGGGATCGCCGCCGCCCTCGGGTGTCAGCGTCCAGTAGTGCCATCCCCAGTCCACCGCCTGGTTGCCCGAGAGCTGCACCTCGGCCACCACCACCGCCAGTTCCGTCCGGTATTTGCGGAACAGCTTGCGCAGCCGTGAGCCAAAAACCTCCTTGGCCTCCGGACCGAAAAAGCTCGGCTCCTCCGCGGTCATGTCGATAAAACCATCTGCCACGACCGACAGCACCCGGTCTGGATTGCCGCTATTGAAACCCTCGCGGTATTCCGACTTCGCCAGATTGATCTTGTACAGGTCGTCCATGCTGCACTCTCCCGGAAACTGTTTATCACAGAGCCATGCCCTTTAGGACACCCCCTAAGTGCCGAATTACGAATCTGCCGGATTCAATAACCCATTCCACCATTTTTGTGCCGGGATGGTAGTGCCTCAGTTTGAAATGAGGCACTACCGCCGGGATCAGAAAAGGTGCGCCTTCAACTCCGGAATGTTATAGTTCGCGACTGGAATTTAAGGCAGAAACCAAAGCCACATACGACCAAGGACATAACAGACCATGACCAAGCCATCCCTCGCCTCCCTGCTGCTCCTCGTGATCCTCGCTGCCCCCCTTGCGCTGTTCGCCTCTCCACGGCCCGCTGATAGCGGAAAAAGCGCCGACCAGATACAGGCCGAACACGAGGAAGATGCCCGCTGCGAAGCGTGGGTGCGCCACGACTGGGATGCTGTTGGGCGCTCCGCTGCCGACGACCTGCGCTACAGCCATAGCACCGGGAAAACACAGAACAAACAGGATTGGCTGGAAGGTCTCCGCAATACGAAGGACGGCTATGAGACTATGTATAACAAGGACCTTTCCAGCCGCGTCTACGGCGATGTAGCCATCGTGGAAGGCACCAACTACGCCAAGCGGGGCGGCCCAGAGGGCAAGGAGCGCGCCGTCCTCTTCATTTCGGTTTACACAAGGCATAATGGGCGCTGGCTGCTCTCTTACCACCACTCCACCAGTCTCCCTAACAAACCCTAAGGTCCAGCCCTGGGCGCTATCCCCCGCGCCGGAGGCCCTTTCCGCCGGTCCAATATTCGGACCGGCGAACCGGACCGGCGAACATTGATATGCGAAAGGACGTTGTCCTATACTCGCAACGCCATGAAGCGCCGACAATTCCTTGTACTCTCAGCCGCATCTCTCGGGGGACGGCTGGTTTACTCCCTGGACCGCAAGTTTTTCCTGCTTTATCCCCAGGCGAAGCCCGAGTCTGTCCGCGTTCCCTTGCGATTCCTGACGGAGAGCGAGGCCCTGACCGTCGCCGCCGCGGTTTCACGAATCTTTCCCAGTGACGA
>DASZRZ010000360.1:0-4213 GCA_035548935.1 Terriglobales bacterium | reverse complement strand
AAACCACCAGACCCGCCAACAAAGCCCAATCGATAGTGCTCAACTCGTCTCCGGCCCGATCCCACAACGGCTCAAATGCAGCTGCCAGCGCAAACTCTAGACTTCCAGCTCCCGCCCGCTAAGCCGCCGGTAGGCCTCGATGTACTTCTCGCTGGTCTTTGCCGCCACGTCGGCAGGCAATGCCGGGGTGGGCGGCTGCTTGTTCCAGTGAATCGACTCCAGATAGTCGCGCACGTACTGCTTGTCAAACGACTCCTGGCTCATGCCCGTATGGTAGCTATCGGCAGGCCAGAAGCGGGAGGAGTCGGGAGTCAGCACCTCATCGGCAAGGGTTAAACCCTCGCCTGTGCGGCCAAATTCAAACTTGGTATCGGCGATGATGATTCCCCGCTGCGCGGCATAATCGGCTGCCTTGCGGTAGATAAGGGTACTGACATCACGCAATTGCGTGCTCACCTCGGGCCCCACGATGCGTTTCATCTCGGAAAACGAAATGTTTTCGTCGTGGCCGCTGGTGGCCTTCGTCGCCGGGGTGAAGATCGGTTCGGCAATCACCTCTGATTCCCGCATCCCCTTCGGCAGGGGAATGCCACAGACCTCGCCGGTCTTCCCGTATTCCTTCCAGGCCGATCCGGAGAGGTACCCGCGCACCACGCACTCGACGGGGAACATCTCCGCGCGCCTTACCAGCATGGATCGTCCGCGAAGAATCCCGGCGTAGCGCTTCAGGACCGCCGGATAGTCTTCCACCCGGGCGCTCACCACATGATTGGGAACGATGTCCTTCAGGAACTCGAACCAGAACAGGGACAACTGTGTGAGTACGTGACCCTTGTAGGGGATTCCCGTGGCCAGCACATAATCGAAGGCAGAGATGCGGTCGGTGGCGACGAACAACAGGTGCTCGTTATCCACCCGGTAAACATCCCGGACCTTCCCACTGGCGTGGAGTTCCAACTCGGGCAAATCAGTGTGCAGCAAAACGTCTTGTTGGGCTGAATAAGTCACGGCGAATATTCTTCAAGAATTAGTTTGGTGAAGCCGTGGCGTATTCTAGTCGCCTCAACAGATTTGTCAACGCTTCCGCTGCTATGAATTTTTACGATTGGATGAAAAGCTCTTGACAGCAGGGTCGTGCGTTAAAAACCGCATGGATAAAGGGCGCGGAGCGATATATATCGCGTAACGATATAAAAACCAGTCCATCCGCAAGTCTGGTTTTTATCAAGCCGATGCCCGCAAATCCGTCCAGTAAAAAACTTGCGAAAAAAAGCCCGGGGCGCGGATTCGATCCACGCCCCGCCCCGGGCATCCGGAGAACCATGTTTTCCGGGATGACGAATCAGGCGATCGCGGCCCGGCTGGGCTCCTGCTGAAGGGCTTCCTGATTGAAGCGCACCGAAACAATCTTGGACACGCCAGGCTCCTGCATGGTGACTCCATACATCACCGGCGCAATGCTCATGGTCTTCTTGCTGTGGGTGATGATTACGAATTGCGTCTGGAAGCTCATCTCCCGCACCAGCTCGGTGAATCGCCCGATGTTCGCCTCGTCGAGAGGCGCATCGACCTCATCCAGGATGCAGAACGGGCTGGGCTGATACTGGAAGATTCCCACCAGCAGGGAAAGCGCGGTCAGTGCCTTTTCGCCGCCGGAAAGCAGCAGTACGTTCTGCAGCTTCTTGCCCGGAGGGGATGCCACCACATCGATTCCGCTCTCGGACTGGTTCTCCTCATCGGTCAGGCGCATAAACGCCTGGCCGCCGCCAAAGAGCTTGCGGAAGGTGACTGAGAAATTCTCGTTGATGCGCTCGAACGCCTCCTGAAATTTCTGCCGGGTGACCACTTCAATCTCCCGGATGGCCTCCTGGGTGTTGCTGATCGATTCCAGCAGGTCTTTGCGCTGGGTATCGAGGAACAGATGGCGCTGCTCCGCCTCCTGAAACTCCTCCAGGGCCATCATGTTCACCGGACCCATGGCGTCGAGGCGGGCGCGCATTTCGCGATAGGCGCCATCTTCCTGCGCCAGCTCCTCGCCGCTCACCCGGACCAGGCTTGCATCTTCCAGCAGGACTTCGGTGGTTACGCCCAGATCATTCATGGCAGTCTCGGCCATGTACTGTTCGTCCGACTCCAGCTTCGCCACCTGGGCAGCCAGATCCCCACGGCGGTCGCGCGCCGAGTCCAGAGCCCCACGGGCCTGACGTAGTTCTTCTTCCAACTCCGCCAACCGGGCACGGGCGGCATCCGACGCCTGTTGCAACTCAACCTCACGCGCCGCCGCGGTTTCACGCCCGGCGTTAAGGGCCACCAATTGTTCGGCAAGCTGCAGGTTTTCCGCCTCGCGCTGAGTTTTTTCCACCGTGGCCGATTCCTGCTGGCCGCGAAGCGCCTCAACCCGTGCGGCCACCTCCGCGATCTGGCCTTGAATCCTGGCAAGAGTGGCGGCGGATGAGCGCTGGCGCTCCTCCAGCGTTGCCACCTGCGCTCTCATGTCAGAGGCCGACTGGACTGCCGTATCACGACTGGCTCGAAGGCCAATCAGGCTTTCCTGCGCCGCGGCAGCCGACTCCTCCAGCTCCCGGCGGGATTGCTCGCGGGCGGCAAGGTCGCCTTGCCACTGCGAAATTCGCGACTCCACGGAAGCGCGCTCCGCATGGAGGTTCTGTGCCTCCCGTTCGCAGAGATTCACGCGCTCGCGCACCCGGGCCATTTCCGAATCAAGCTGTTGCAGATTATGTCCGGTGGTAAGCGCCTGTCTTTCCGCCTCGCGCCGGTCTGCCTCCAGACGGTCCATAAGCTGGGCAAGCCCGGCAATTTCGCGGCCAAGAGCCGCGACCCGAAGCTCTTCCTGACGCAGAGAGGACTCAACCTCCGCCGCCTGCCTCAGCGCATCCCGCAGCTCACGCTTGAGAGCGAGCGGCCCCTCCCGCCGCTGCTTGCCGCCCGTAACCGTAACGTTGTGGAAGCACTCGCCGGATTGCGAGAGGAAAAAAGCATCGGGATTTTCCAATGCCAGGTTCCGGCCAAGCTCGGGATTGGAGACGATAAAGCCATCGCGAAGTTTGGGTAGGATCACCTCCAGCGATCTACCAAACCCATCGAGCACGCGGATGCAATCCTTCAGCGGAACAAGCTGCCCGCCCGGCGCGCCCGGGGCCTCCGAATAGGCGGAGATTTTCTGGTTAGGGTTGGCATTATCGTCCACCAGGAATGAGAAACGAGCCTGCGAATCGTCGGGATGCACCAGGAAGGTAGCGCGGCCATCGGCCCCGGTTCGCAGCAGTTGCAAGCCATGATCGGCGGCATCCCATGATTTCACGACGACATAGTTCAGCTCGTCGCGCAGAAACTCATCCACGACACCTTCATAACGGTCGTCCACTTCGAGAAAGTCCGCCAGAACTCCAACCGGAGCGAATGCACCCTCCGCCACTCCCGACTGAAAGAGTCTGCGAACCGACTCGGTGGAGTATCCGTGCTCGGCGATCACGCTCTCAAGGGAGCTTTTGCGTCCCAGGATGGTGGCAAACTCCGCACGCAGGCCATCGACGACTCGTTTGGCCTCGGTCTCTTCGCGGCGCTTCTCCTCGTTTACCTGGCGACACTCTTCAATCTTCGCCGAAAGGGAGGCAGCGGTGTTGGAAGCGCTTTCAAATTCAAAAGCAACCTGCCCGCGCTGTCCTCCGAAGGCTCCCACCTGCGAGTTGCCGGTTTCGATCTCGCCCAGCAGCCGCGCCAACTCACGGTCCAGGCCCGTGGTGCGCTCCTGTGCGCGCGTAATCTGGTTGTGAAGATTCGACTCCGCCGCCACGGCCTCCATAACAGCAACGCGCCGCCGCTCCTGCTCCTGCTCAAGCTGTAAAAGGGCCGCCGCGGCGGCTTCCGCCCGGCTCTGCCGCTCAGCGGACTCCTGCCGGGCCGCCGCCACCTCCGCAGTGGCGTTCGCAACCAGCGCCTCGTTCTGCTCACGCTCCACCTGCAACACCGAGAGCCGCTGCTCTGCGCTGGCAAGCTCCACACGGGCAGCTTCGGAGCGCAGCGCCAGCTCGGCGCAGCGCTCTTCGTTGTGGCGCTGCCGCTGAACCGTACGGTCGCAATCTCGCACCAGCGCCGCGATCTGCTCGCGATTCTGCCGCGAGTCATTTTCAATGGCATAGCGCTGCTGGGTACGCTCGGCCTGCTCACCCTCCAACTGCTGGATCGATTCGCC
>DASZRZ010000359.1:0-4522 GCA_035548935.1 Terriglobales bacterium | reverse complement strand
ACCGGCACGGCCCTCTACTTCCTACGGCCCTGCCGCTCCTTCTGGCGCGTACATTCGGTTCTAGCTCTCGCCATTGCCGCCTCTGGCCTGGCCGCCATCATCGCTTACGCGTCGGCGCGGAGCATCGGTCCTGGTTCCATCGGACCTGGTTCCATCGGTCCCGCTTCCATCTTCAGCACTTTGTCGTCCCTGTCCGTTCTAAGAATCCTTATCGCTCCGCTCTTCGCCGTGGGCTTCTTTCTCTCCGGACTCTTCGCTCCCAATCGCCCCTCTCGCAGCGCGCTTCTCATCGCCGCCGCAGCCGACGTGGGCGTCTTTTCCTGCTTCATGTTTATCCTGGCCCGTCCCTTATGGTCTCGCTGATCTAACGAATCAGGTTTCGCGAATCAGGTTTCGCGAATCAGGTTTTACGAATTGGGTTTTACGAAATAAAGCCCCACTCATCAGTTCCAGCCTAAGAAGCCTTCTGGATGGCACCGCGTTTCCCGCGCTTTTCCAGGTCCATGAAAGTTTCCACGGTATGCTTCAACTGCGCATCGCATTCGTCCGCGATGGTAACCACATCCCGCATCAACATGCTCGGATCCAGCAACTTTTGCGCCCGCTGTAGCGTGTCGAAAATGCTGACCTGCAAAAGCCGCGACTCTTCCACGAGCATGGGGACGGTGTATCCCTGTTGGAAACGAACCTTGCCGTGGTCGTGGGCTGAGGTGGATGTGGGGGCGACCGCCTTCGGCTTCAGGCGTAACCGGACAATCAGGTCCTGGATCAAGCGAGGCAGGTGGGCCGTACGGTCATCGTAGCTCAAAGAAATCCTGGTTAGTTCCGGAACTTCCATCACGCGCTTCATCCATCGTTCGATCGTCGCATCGAGCTCCTGCTCGAGAACGGTGGCAACTCTTACCTTCTCATTGGTCATTTTCCCCGCGCCTCCGGATTCAGAACTGCTCAGGGCCTGGCATTGCCCATCATTGAAGCTTGTTACATGCGAAGCCTGTTATATTGCCATCTCACAGCTTGCTAATATTGAAGGCAATCCGCCTCCGGTTCTGTCCGATATTGCTCACGCCTGTTTGAACCTATGGTTCGAGCCGTGCCGGAACCTGCGGGATGGCCAACAACCACCGAATGGCTCAGACCGCTACCATCTATAACTTTGATGTCGAACTCGCCGATGGGGACCGCCACATCTACGAGTCGCTCGCCCTGCGTGTGGCGCGCCATCCCTCCGAGTCCGAAGAGTATCTGGCCGCCCGCCTGCTCGCCTACTTGCTGGAATTTACGGAAGGGATTGAGTTTTCCCGTGGCCTCTCCGACCCCGCGGAGCCCACCATCGCCGTTCGCGATCTCAGCGGTTCCATCCAGTCATGGATCGATATCGGAACTCCCGACGCCGCCCGTCTGCACAAAGCCTCAAAAGCGGCGGCCCGCGTCGCCGTTTACACGCATAAGGAGCCGGCCCAGTACCTGAAGCAGCTTGCCGGGGAAAAAATCCACCGCGCCGAGGCCCTGGAGCTCTACGCCATCGACCGTTCGCTGGTCGCCGCTCTCGTCGCGCACCTGGAGCGGCGCATCGCATTCAGCCTGTCCATCTCCGGACGCGATCTCTACCTGTCCATCGGCACGGAGAATCTCACCGGAACCATCACGCGCCTCACCCGCGATTCATAACAGGTGCCTTTGCACGGAACCGGCGGTAACGGGCTTCAGCCCAGCGATCCCAAGCCTGGTTCTAAATTTATTGGTTCTAAACTTCCTGGTTCTAAACTTATTGGTTCTCCTTGGCTCTAAACCCCTGTGTTCTAAAGCTTTTTTTCTGAAGCCCTGCTTTATGCCCCGCACAAACCCGCAGGTAACCCACCCCAATTACTATCGCTATTTGCGCACTCTCCTGCCGGAGGTCATGCTGTGGATATCAGGGGAGCCAAAATGCTGCGTTTGAGAACCTATCTTTTCTTGATTCTGAGTTTGGCCGGTGGACCATTTCTCCATCTGGCATCTGCCGACACCGTTTCAATGAAGCTGGTTACCGTTGGAGCAGGCAGCGCGGGCGGTCCCAACGTGGCCGGAGGAGTTTACGTCTATCCCTACTACTTCTCGGTCAACGGGTCTTCCGACCTGGTCGCTCTGCTTTGCGATGACTATGACGATGACGTCTATCTCGGTGAGACATGGATGGCCAACCGTACGCCATTAAGCGCCGGAGCACTGGCGCCCACCTCGCCTCTTACCACTCAGGCCGCATACAAAGAAGCGGCGTGGCTCTTCGATCAGCTCCAGGGAGTGCCTTCCTCCTCTCTCGCCGCCAGCATCAACTTTGCTATTTGGGGTTTGTTCTCTCCCGATGGATTAACCTCCAGCGGCTACGCCTCAACCAACGCGGCTGCCTGGCGGTCGGCGGCGGATGTGGCCATCAACACACTGCCCAGCTCTTATTACGATAAGTTCGTGCTCTACACGCCCATCAGCGGCACGCAATCGACCGGCGGCCTTCCGCAGGAGTACATCGGATATGCCACCGTTCCCGAGCCTTCCAGCCTGCTTCTGCTCGGCGCCGGAGGCATGGGACTGCTGCAATCGTGGCGTAGAAAACGGCGGGCGAACAGCCTTCCTCAGCAGACCTGCTAACACCGTAGAAACCCGCCCGCAGCCTCTTATTTCAGGCTCGCGGGCGTGTCGTTACTCTTCTACGGCCTCTTTTACGGCCTCTTTTACTTCCTCATTCGTCCGTGGCGGGGGTACCGGCATCCTCGCCATTTTCTTCTGATACTCGGGATACATGGTCTCGCCCCCTCCGCGCATCGCCTCATACGGTATCCCGGTTATGTCGGACCACTCGTGCAGCCACTGGTTTTTTCCCGGAAGATAGTGCGGCACCCAGCCGCGCGGATGCTCCGTCTCCACGCTATAGATGCATTCATTGGGTATGATCTGCGTCCCCAGATCGTACTTCCAGTCCGTACTGCGAACCAGCGGCTCGGTGAGATATACGGGGTCGTCGATAATCGCATACAGCGTCAGATAATCCCCATTGCGCACCAGATATTCGGTCATGGTGGCCTTTTCGCTTCGCGCCAGACCATTGCGCCGTATCCATCCCTCTCTGAGATGGGTGGTCTTGATCTTTAAAGCGTCGCCATCCCATTCCGCCGTGGAGAACCCCTGCCATGTATGGGGAGCCCACTCCGGCGGATGCGGACGCTTGTCCATGTACAAAATCCGGTGCGGCAGCATGAACCGCAGAAGCGATTGCCACGAGACGACCGCCTGCGTCGTCGGGTCCACAACGGACCACATGCGCAGCATCGAGGGCCCGCGCGGCGCGTAGTCCGCCGCGGGCTGCTGGCACTGGCGCTCCACCATCTCAAGCTTTTCCGCCGACCAGCTGTCGCCCCTCTTGCGCGTGGCGTCATTGATGGGCAGCCCCATGTAGTCGCCGATGTGCGGACCCGGGCCCCGCTCCGGCTGCTCCTCAAAGGCCTTGGTAATCCAGTTGCCGGAAAAATCAACCTGGGCAAACGCCGGTAAGGCAGTCAATAGCGCAAGGGCAGTCAACAGGATTGCTGTGTATCGCTCGGCACTCGGCAAACGCTTCATGAAACGGCCTCGGAAAATCCTAGAACTTCACCATCTCCAGACAGCCGGATATTGTAACCTCCATGGCGCATTGGGGAACGCGGAGCCCGCCCTGGGCGAAGGCGGAGACCCCGTTTGACGGGGGGAGAACACAACGGGATGGATTCTGCACCCCTATGGCATAGGGACTGCAGAAAGTTTCGGCTGATCGCTAATACAGACTTGCCAAGAAAAGATCACTCAACAGGATATTCGCAAAACATGCACGACACCGGTATAAGTCAGCACACGATTGAAGCGGTAATTGCGGGGAAGCCGGTTCACCGCAGGACTCTCGAACGCGCAGGCGCACCGGATAGCACTTTAGCGCAGCTGGTGCGAATGTGGACGTTAATGTCGAATTTCCTTGAAAGTCAATTTGACATAATATAGACATAAGATAGCCTTTGTTATGCCGAAGCCGCCAAACCGCCTTCGAACAGCCCCTCCGGTGCGACTTTCCATAACACCGGAAGTACTCCGCTACGTGGAGCAGTTGGTTGACTCCGGCCTGTATGGGAAAAACACAACGGAAGCAATCCAGCACATCCTCCTAGATGCCCTGCGGAGGTTGAAAAAGGAAGGCGAAATTAAGTCGAATTGAAAGGCTTCCAAAGTGCGGGTGCTGGGTTCTAAACTGATGAGCCTTTCTGGAAAGGTGTTAAATGGATCCCCAGACGGTTTCTCTCGGTGAGTTCGTAAAGCAACTCACGCTAAAGATTTGTGAAATCGACGTGCAGATGCCGTTTGCAAATGAGCGGCCTTGGCACAACCTTTTTTACCAATTGAAAAAAGAGGACTTGGAAGGCAAGCCAACTTTCCTCAACAAATTGTTCTTTGACTGGAACACCCGCTATCCGCGTTCTCAGGAGTTGTCTGATTACATTCACGCGCTCCATTACACCGG
>DASZRZ010000358.1:0-2711 GCA_035548935.1 Terriglobales bacterium | reverse complement strand
GGCCTTCGGCATTGCCGTATGGATATGGATGGGCCGCGCCAAAGGCCTCGAATTTTTCACCGGATACCTCATTGAGGAATCTCTCAGCGTCGATAATCTTTTTGTATTCCTGCTGATTTTTCAGTTCTTCCGCGTCCCACGAGAACACCAGTACAAGGTTCTGTTCTGGGGAATTATTGGCGCGCTGGTCATGCGGGCCATCTTCATCTTTGCCGGTGTGGCCCTCATTCACAGATTTCATTGGGTCATCTACGTATTCGGCGCATTTCTGGTTTACACCGGTTACAAGATGTGGGGCCAGAAGGAAGAGGAGATCCACCCCGACAGAAACCCCCTGCTCAAACTGGTCCGCAAGACCTTTCCCGTTACCCGCGACTACGATGGGGGCAAGTTCTCCGTTGTCCGCGAAGGCAAGCGCTATCTCACGCCGCTACTGGTCGTCCTTTTGGTGATTGAGAGCACCGACGTACTTTTCGCCGCCGACTCCATTCCTGCAATCCTCGCTATTACGCATGACCCCTTCATCGTCTATACGTCGAACGTATTTGCCATTCTTGGTCTTCGCGCCATCTTTTTTGCTCTCGCTGGGCTAATGCAGATGTTCCGCTATCTGCATTACGGTCTTTCCCTGATACTGGTTTTTGTCGGCTCCAAGATGCTGGCTTCGCGGTTTTTCGAGATACCAGTCACCATAGCGCTCGGGGCCGTGGTGGCAATCCTGGCGGCTTGCGTACTTGCCTCCATCGTTACCCGGATGAGAGATGGATTGTCTGCCTTTCCTACCGTGCAGGAGCGTGATTCCGCACAACTGGAATCCGAGGCCCATAGCGGGGGCAGCCGGCATAGTTCCGGACCGCCAAAGTAGGTAAAAATCCTTAGAAGCGGGGGCAAAACCACCGTAAACCTCCCACTTGGATGGCGCTTCTAATAAATCCCCCGGCAGGTCTGATAAAGTTCAGGTGATAAAGTGGAAGATGAGCTTTGTCTGCTGTATTGCTTGGTTTGCACCCCCTGCGGCGAGGTTGGTTCATGAAGGCTCAATTCCAGCGAGTATGGATTTTTGGCGGATTTATCGCCTTGTTTCTCCTTCTTGTGGGAAATGCAGCCGTGGTGCATCTCCGGGTCAAGAATCAGTATCAAAAGCGTGACCTCCTGCTGCAATCTCAGCAAGCCCTCGCTACGTTTGACCGCACAATCACCCTTCTGCTCAATGCGGAGACCGGGCAGCGCGGATACCTTTTAACCAACGATCCCGCTTACCTCACCCCGTACAACGAATCCATCCAGGAAATTCAGCCGACTCTTGACAGCCTGCAAAAACTCACGCGCCTCAGCCCGACTCAGCAGGCGCGTATTCCCGTATTACGGGAGCTTGTGGGACAAAAACTCGACGAACTGAATGAAACGATTGTTTTGCGTCGAAGCCACCAGATTGATCAGGAGAAAAGCCTGGTCTTTTCCGGACGCGGCAAGGTCATTATGGATAACATCCGCGTCGTCTTGAAGGATATGCAGAGGGAGGAGAACGCAAGCATTGCCGAAGGTCTTGTTGATATCCGCGCAAGCGTGGAACGCACAACCGCAAGTTTGTATTGGACCTATGCGGTTGCCTTGCTGGGAGTGGCGATACTTGCCTACTTCACCCTCCGGCAGATTCGGGAGCGCGAACAGTACGCGGCGTTGGCCGGTGAAAGAGAGAAGTGGTTCCGCGTCACCCTGTCGAGCATTGGAGACGCTGTCATCGCCACGGATCCCAACGGAACAGTAACCTTCCTGAACCGGGTTGCCGAGCAGATCACGGGTTACAGCATGGAAGAGGGAGCCGGCAAACCAATCTCCAGCATCTTTCCCATCTTCAACGAGCAGACGCAACAGCCGGTGGAGAATCCCGTCGCCAAGGTTATCGAAGAAGGAAACATCGTTGGACTGGCGAATCATACGGTGCTGCGCAACCGCAGCGGCAAGTTGATCCCCATTGAGGACAGCGCCGCTCCTATCCGCGATGAAGAGAACCACCTTTCGGGCGTCGTCATGGTCTTTCGTGACACCAGCCAGAGCCGCGAAGCCGACCAACTTCTGCGCCGCGCCGAAAAGTTGGCGGCCGCCGGACGCCTGGCCTCAACCGTAGCTCACGAGATCAACAATCCGCTGGAAGCGGTATGCAATCTGATCTATATCGTGAAGCACACTTCCAATCTTCCGCCGGAGGCCATGGAGCACCTGAAGTTGGCCGAACAGCAGCTTGACCGCGTCTCGCACGTTACCCGGCAAACCCTCGGCTTTTACCGGGAGACCACTGAGCCCGTGCCGGTCAGCTTGCCTGCGCTGGTTGACTCCGTTCTTGACCTGTTCAAAAACAAACTTGCCAGCAAGAAAATCGCCGTCGATCGGGATTTTCACCTCGGTCCGCCCATCGTGGGATTTCCGGGGGAGCTAAAGCAGTTGGTGGCCAATCTGATCTCAAATGCTGCCGATGCGGTGAGCCACGAAGGCAGAATCTCGGTCACAGTCCGGCAGGAAAAATCCGGCATTGAGATTCACATCAGCGATGATGGCCCCGGTATTCACCCGGAGAATATTTCCCGGATCTTCGAGCCGTTCTTTACAACTAAAAAAGAGGTGGGGACCGGATTGGGACTCTGGATCGTAAAGAATATTACCGAGCGGCACGGGGGCAGCATCCGGGCGGTTTCTCCCAGAACAGACGTGGG
>DASZRZ010000357.1:0-3333 GCA_035548935.1 Terriglobales bacterium | reverse complement strand
TGAAGAATTCTTGATTAGTGTCATCGTCTTGCCTTGAATGAATGCGGAGGCATGAAAATTAAGCAGGCCTCATCGACGGCGGGCAAATATCCATCGCCGCCAGTTGATACTTCCCTCGTGCAAATCCAGCGATGGCCGCTTCCGGCGGCAAGGAGTTGCCGCTCGCTATCTGGATTTCCGCTGGCTTGCGGCTTTCGTCCACACTCGCGGAAAGCACCACGGGTCCGGCAATCCTTATGCTCCCAGCCGGAAATATTGGTTCGATCCGCAGAAACGCCTTCGGCGGCGCAGGCGGGCGAGCAGGGGGATCGCTGTTCGCGGGGCCAGGGCGGGGTACGATCCGGGAGAGGGCGAGAAGGCGGGAGCTGATTTTCAAGCGCGCTTTTTTTGCCGCCTCAAGATTGATCTTCAGCTTGACGTGTCCCGATTCAATGACGAATTCGATAATCCCTCCCTGGATGGCAAAATCGGGAATGTCGCCAACGGTTAAGACAGGGGCCTGCCCCAGACTTTCCATAACCTTTGCGGCTGCTTTGCTGTCCTGGTCGAAGAAGACAATCTGACAGGACTTCAGAGAAGAAGCGCTGGCAAACCTGCGGATCACAACAGGACGAGCCGGAGTTCTTCCGTTCGCGAGGGCTTCCAGGGCATCGGCCACCGGAATACCGCTTCCCCAGAAGCAGATTTCATAGGCCGCATTGGGAGAACCTTTGGCATCGGGCCACTCGGTGAAGTTGGTGAAGTTATAAAGAAAGGCAGCCATCACCTGGACGTCGGTGGGTCCAGACTGGGCTGATGAGAGAAATGGGGCGTACAGTAAAACCAGAAGAATCGCGCCAATGGAAGCCATACGCGCAGCTCTGAATCGCTTTGCTGCGGCTGCGCGCGGAATGGCTGAGAGGTGCGGCATTCGAATGTACTTGTGAAGCGCTAGAACCTCCACGTAACTTTCCCGTAAATACTTCGCCTGGCCGGATTCGTTCCGGTGATGATGCCTGCGCTCTCAGAGTGGTGATCGTTGAGCAGGTTCTGCATTCCCAGACTGAACTCTCCGTTTTCGGTGGCGTGCCATCCAATACGTGCGTCCCACTGTGCGTAGGCCCCCTGCGAAGCGCTGGGCAAGGCTGAGATGGCGCGTACGACGGTATCCGCTTCCCATGAGCGCGCAAAATTGAAGCTGGCCTGAACCCGGAGCTGGTGGCGAGGGTCAAATCCGTTGATCTGTTGGGATGCGACATCCGCTGCCGGCGACTTAATATTCATGTACAGGAAGCTGTAGGCAGTGGCCAGCTTGAGGTGGCTGCTTGCCGTCCAACTCGTCATAAGCTCCGTACCCAGCGTGTACCCCTTTCCATCATTGGCCGTTTGCAAGGGAAGAACCAGGTGCGGGACGGGAGCGGACTCCAAAAAAGGATCCGCGGGAACCGCTCCAATGAGCGAGGTATAGCGGTTGTAGAACGTTGCGAGATCGAAGGCGAGGCGGCTTCGCGGCTGCCAGCGGTAGCCCATTTCATAGGCAATCACCTGCTCGGAGCCCACCGAGGGATTCCCAACCACGGTGACAACTGCAGGAAGGCCGCCCGGCCCGGGGAAAGCCGCTCTAGCAACCCCTGACGAATCGTCTTTCTGAGAAGGGATTCGACTCGCTCTCGACACCGATCCCCATATGGCGCGGGCCGGGGTAAACCTCCACAGGGCACGGATGGTGGGTTCGACCTCGAAGCCGGTATATCCGTTGTATTCGATTTTGGAGCCTATTGTGAGATGAAGCCGGTCCGCGGCAAGCCTGATCTCATCCTGGGCAAAAATACTGGCGTAGTGCTTAGTGACGTGGGGGGAGTCGAATTTCAGAAGACTATACGGCTGGTTCAGCAGATCGGCACTGGTAAAGCGGTACCCTGCACCCCACAACAGGTTATGGTGCGCGTTCCTGAAAAGCTGATGCTGAAAATCAATATCTCCGGTGTGTCTGCGCTCGAAAAACGAGGGACCATTCACGTCCAGCAAGCTGTAATAACCCTGCAACCGCATCTCAGCGCCGCTGGCTGTCTTATGATTCCAGCGGGTAAGGAAGTGGCCACCGGCCAGATTGAAGTTGCCAATAGCGAAGCTTATCTGGGGGGGGCTGTAAGAAATGACAGGCAGAGACTGCTGAGTTGTATCGGTATAACCTTCCGCCTGAACCATCAGAGAGTTCTGAGAGTCGATCACATTGTCTACGCGTATTCCGGAACGAAACTGATTCCAGTCGTCTTGAACGGGAATGCCGCCGGGAGAAAACGAACTCCCCCGATTGAAGAATTTGGAGTAGAGCCGGTAGTAGGTGTTATGTCCAAATCTGGCGCCGTAGCGGGCTGCCACCGTGCCCCGCTCCTCGTTTCCGCCAGTTGCGGTTACCAGGAATCCCACGGTGTTCTCGGCGGATTTGGTGATGATGTTGATGATGCCATTGACGGCATTCGTGCCCCAAACACTCGCGCCAGGACCACGGATTACCTCAATGTGGTCGATATCTTCCAGCACATAGCCCTGAACATTCCAAAAGACTCCCGAAAAGGTAGGATCATAGACAGTGCGTCCATCGACCATCACAAGCAGCTTACCGGCGTACTGGGTATTGAAACCGCGGGCAGTAATCGCCCATGTATTTCCCGTAAGACGGGCGACCGACAGGCCCGGCACCATCCGCAGCAATTCAGGGATGGAGGTAGCCGTGGACCGCCGGATGTCTTCTTGGGTAATGACAAAGACGGCGGCTGCGGTATCCGAGAGCTTGTGGTCCGTGCGGGAGGCGGAGGTGACCTGAACCTGAAAGAGTTGTTCAATGGTTAAACTGGTCAGATCTGCATCATTTTTTTTCGCATAAGCAGCAATGCATAGTACAAGGAATAACTCGGGGATCACCCAACGCAGCATCCAAAGTTCTCCTGAAGGCCCAACAGAGCAACCAATCGCAAGTGCAGGTAGAGGTCCAACTTGCGCCCATGAGAATGAATGGTTTGCAAAGCACCACACTGGCGGTTTTTCTGAAAGCTGGAGAAACTCCCGAATTAAGAACACCGGCGAACCTCCGCAGCAAGGCATGGGGCCGCATTGCGGGTTCCGGCATAGCGTGCGGCAGGTCCAGCCGGAAGTTATTGTCCGTAGGTGCGCTGAATCAGACGGTTGACGCGCACGTGCAATTCTTCGGTAGAGAAGGGCTTTTGCATGTAGTCGTCGGTACCGAGCAGATATCCCTGCAAGCGATCTTCCTCTTTGGGGCTGCCAGTCAGCATGAGCACTGGCAGAAATGCGGTCTCAAGATTCTGGCGCAGAGCGCGGCACACATCGAGT
>DASZRZ010000356.1:0-3851 GCA_035548935.1 Terriglobales bacterium | reverse complement strand
CAAAGCGATATGCTCGAAGAAAGCCTGCGCGAGCGCCTTCAGGAGATGCAAATGGACGGAACGCTCAATGAGCTGATCGAGCAGCTCATCGAGCGCATGCAGCAGGAAGACTACATCAGTATCGATCAGCCGCATGACCCGGCGCAGCAGCCTTCGACCGGCGGACAAGTGGGCCCCTCGCAAGCCCAGGCACGTTTTGAAGTCACGGATAAAAGCCTCGACTTGCTGGGATACCGCACCTTGCGCGATCTGTTGGGCTCTCTCGGGAAGTCCAGCTTCGGGAGGCACGATACGCGGGACATGGCGACGGGAATCGAAGCCAGCGGCTCTTCCCGCCCTTATGAGTTTGGGGACACGCTCAACCTGGATATTACCGCCACGCTTTCCAGCGCCATTCAGCGTGAAGGGCTGTCGCTGCCTCTCAATATCGAATACCGCGACCTGCATGTAAATCAGTGCGAATACCAGTCTTCCTGCGCAACCGTGCTCATGCTGGACTGCTCGCACTCCATGATCCTCTACGGCGAAGACCGCTTCACGCCTGCCAAGAAGGTCGCAATGGCGCTTTCGCATCTCATCCGTACACAATATCCGGGAGACTCGCTCAGCCTGGTGCTGTTTCATGACTCCGCCGAGGAGGTTCCTCTGGGGCAATTGGCGCGGGTCAAGGTGGGTCCGTACTACACCAACACCCGCGAAGGGCTCCGGCTGGCGCAGCGCATTCTGCAACGCCAGCGCAAGGATATGAAGCAGGTGGTGATGATAACCGACGGGAAGCCCTCAGCCCTCACCCTGGAGGATGGCCGCATCTACAAAAACGCTTTCGGGCTCGATCCGCTGGTTGTGGGGCAAACGCTGGACGAGGTGGCGAAATGCAAGCGGGCGAGTGTGATGATCAATACGTTCATGCTGGCGTCCGATTATGGCCTGGTTCAGTTCGTCCAGAAGGTGACCGAAATGTGCCGGGGAAAGGCCTACTTCACCACTCCCTATACCCTGGGGCAGTATCTGCTGATGGACTACATGTCCCGCAAGACCAAGACGGTGCATTGACGGCCCGGTTGTTTTCCCCCGATGTATTCCATCCAAAATTTCATCATCACAATTTGTGGAAGGAGGGCTCCCGATGGCGAAGCCCTGCATCCAAACTGTAAGCTTGATTTTCCGGAGGTGGGAAGGTGGAGGAACTGTTGGCGATCTGCGACGAATGTGAGATCAGCATACCCGATGGCGCCATGGTCTGTCCGGTATGCAGCCAACCCGGTACCCGCGCCCTCCCAAATTCCCCCGTCCTCCCAAATTCCATGGACACGGTGCGCGCCGCCTCTACATCCGGGGAGGGGCCAATAACGGGTGAGCGGATGACCGCTGTGGCTGCCTATTGCACTATTTTCCCCGCCATCCTCATTCTGCTGGTTGGGCCTTACAGGCAGCGCCTGTGGGTGCGGTTTCACGCCGTCCAGTCCATTTTGAGTCATCTCGCATGGGTTCTTTCCAGTGCGCTGGTGGCGATTGTCGTCCTCAACTTCATTTCGGGAGTTGGATTCCTGCTGGCATGGTCGCTTTTTGCTTACGCCTCCGCGCTTTTATGGTGTTTGCTGGTGCTGAAAGCATGGCGGGAAGAGGTTTTTCTGCTCCCCTGGCTGGGAACTTTCGCCCTCCGTCTGGCGCAGCATGGCTCCAAGCCCATGCAGGGAAACCCCTTTCGCGTGTGAGTTCTTGACAGATTTCCCCCTTAATGTCATTCCTATTAGCTTTTATTTACCGGATTTTTCCTGGCAAGGGTACGCCCTCGGAAAAGGGGAACATTGAGAGTCCGCGTTTTTTATCACGATAAATGTTTTGACGGCGCCTGCTCCGCTGCCGTGTTCTCGCGCTTTTATCGCGAACGGATCCAGAGCGATGTGGAGTTTACCTTCAGCGGACTGCTGCATCGTGCCGGCGCTCTGTTTGACCCGTCTAAATTCGACGGCGACGAGAACGTGATCGTTGATTTCAAGTATTGCGCGTCAAACAAGATTACCTGGTGGTTCGATCACCACCTGAGCGCCTTTCTTACCCCCGAAGATGCCGCTCACTACGAGCAGCAGCAGAGCACCCGCAAGTTTTACGATCCAGATTTCCGCTCCTGCACGAAGTTCATCGCGCATATCGCCGAGAAGCGTTTCGGATTCGATCCCCTCCCCATTGCGGAGGTAATCGAATGGGCCGACATTATTGATGGCGCTCTTTATCCCTCCGCCAAGTCGGCGGTGGAGATGAAGGAGCCTGCCATGAAGCTGACCATGGTGATCGAATCCAGCCAGGATCCCCACTTTGTGCCGCGCCTGATCGGCTTGCTGGCTGAGAAGCCACTGGCGGAAATATTGCAGGAGCCGTTCGTGGCCGAGCGCATTCCTCCGCTCATGGAGCGGCATCAGCGTTCCATCGAAATTCTCAAACAGCGCGCCGAGTGCAAGGATGGAACCATCTACTTCGACATCACCGATCAGGAGCTTGAGGGATACAACAAGTTCGTTCCTTATTACCTTTTTCCCGAATGTATCTACAGCGTGGGACTGAGCAAATCGAGCTTCCGCACCAAGGTTGCCGTTGGCTCGAATCCCTGGGCGCGCACCGATAACATGGTGAACCTGGCGAAGATTTGCGAGCGTTACGGCGGAGGTGGCCACGCCCGCGTCGGCGCTATCTCGTTTGATCCCGAAAAGGCGGACGATGCCCGCCGCGCAGCGGACGAAATTGTGAAAGAGCTTCGCGGCAGCATTATTAAAAACGATCTTTAAGGGCCACACATACAGCTGCGGCAGCCGGGGAAGGGATCTTTCGTCCCCTTTCGCGCGCTACTCCGGAGGCAGTATGCGGATGTCGGGAAGGTTCCGATACTGCTCGCTGTAATCCATGCCGTACCCCACGACAAATTCGTCCTCAATGCGGAAGCCCACATATTCGGCGGGTACGTTGACGATGCGGCGGGAATGTTTATCCAGGAGCACGGCGGTCTTGAGCGTTCGCGGCTGGCGTGCCAGGAACAGCTTGCGCAAAAAGGTGAGGGTCAATCCGGTGTCGAGAATATCTTCTACGAGGATGACATCCCGCCCGGCAAGGGAGGAGTCAACGTCTTTGATAAGGCGGACCTCGCCGGTTGATTCAGCCCCGTTGCCATAGCTGGAGACGCTGATGAAGTCGAAGGTGGCGTCCAGGGGAATCTGGCGGGCAAGGTCGCTTAAGAAAATCGCCGCGCCCTTCAAAACCCCGACAAGAACAATCGGTCTCCGGGCGAAGTCGCGAGAAATCTCCGTGGCAATCTCGCTGACGCGTTGAGCAATCTGTTCACGGGATAGCAACAGCCGGAGTTCAGCCGGTCCGGAAGTGATTTCCATGCCCTAATATTATGCGATTCCCGCCCGTACTGATGAGGGGAGATTCTGCTTTCTGGGCATAGTCCTTGATGCGATTTCGTGTTCTTATGTGCTAGAAATCTCTTTGATTCGCGGGAATATTCTTCCCGCTGTTTGTTGATCACGCTCTGATGCCCCTGAATACCATCATTTTTCTCCACGATGGACGCCTCCGCGCCGGTTGGCGTGTGTTCCTTGGCGTGGCGGTCGCCATGTCCGCCAACTGGCTGGCGGCTATCATTGCCCGGCTCGTGACCGCCGGGCACAGCCTTCTCGTATTCGATCTTGTCTATCGTCCCCTGGCTATGGCATTGCTGATCGGCGGCTTCTGTCTGCTGCTGGTTCTGGCCGACGGGCTAAACGAAAATTTGCTGGCCGTTCAGGGGCTGGGCTCTCGGAGCGCCGGTGGGAAGAGATGGTGGCAGGACGCTGTGCTGGGCATCGCGATCGGTA
>DASZRZ010000355.1:0-2887 GCA_035548935.1 Terriglobales bacterium | reverse complement strand
GCCCCTGCGCGATTATGCCCTGATCTTCGGAACCGTGTGGACGCCGGACATGCATGCCGCCAGCGGCGTCCCCATTCTGATCCGCCGTGCGGACGAGAAGAAGGCCCGGTGGCATCTGGTCTCGGATCGCAGCGGCGAATTCGCCCAGCGCGTCCCCCCGGGCAAGTTCGACTACGTGGTTTCCGCCGACCTCAGCAAGCTTAAGAGTCCCAAACCTCCCAAGGGCCAAACCAAAGCAAACACGGAGCTTCCCCCAAAGGCCATCCCCGAGGTCCGGGTTCAGATTCACTACGACGAGCGCGCCGATATCACCCTTCGGCTTCCGTACCAGACCAAACTGAAGGATAATGAAGACATCCCGCGCAGCGGGCCGGAGGTAAGGTGAAGCCAGCTCTTAAAGCAGCTTTGTTCGTGGCATCGATCGTGCTCGCCGGATTTTCCGCCCTTGAGCAGGATGCTCTGGCACAAAAGGACCGGCAGTTTGCGCCCCGTACCCTCGTGGGGCAAGTTACCGATCCCGAGGACAAGCCTCTGGCGGATGCGGTCGTCTACCTCAAAAACCTGAAAGATCTCTCGGTTAAGACCTACATCTCCGACCATGAGGGGAACTACCGCTTCAATGCCCTGTCTCCCAATGCCGACTACGAGGTTCGCGCGGAGTCCAATGGCCGCCACAGCGATACCAAAACCCTCAGCTCCTTCGACAGCCGGAAGCTCGTCACCATCCATCTTCGAATCCGATAGATCTTCCAATTCGATAGAGATCTTCCAATCTGATAGCTCGCGATTCGGCCACCGGCTCGAATCGCGAATTCATTCCTTCAGTAAAAAAGCCGCCGCCCGGTTCTAAAACCGGACAGCGGCTGCTTTCTAACGCTGCTTTCCAACTTCGGACTATGAGTTGTAACCAGGCCCTCAGACGGCCAGGACGCTGCTTGCCTCCGTGGCCGCCGCAGGCGTGTTTTGCGACTGGAATGGCGCGAACTTGTGCGTAGCCGGATCGTAAATGCTGACGCTGCCCGTGGCGATGCTATAGACCCACCCGTGCAACGTCAGATCGCCGCGCGCGACCCTGGCGGCCACGCAGGGATGCGTCATCAGATTTTGCAACTGAGCGGCCACGTTTTGTTCGGTGATGACCGGCAACCTCTCGTCACCCTTCAGTTGCGGAAAAGCATCCTTCACCACACGGCGCGCCGGCTCACCGTAGTTGAGCCACTCCGCCACCAGCGGCATCTCCGTCAGCTTCTCCGGCGCGAGGACCCCCTTCATGGCCCCGCAATCCGTGTGCCCGCAAACCACAATATCCTTCACACCCAATGCCATCACGGCATATTCAATGCCGGAGGAAACGCCGCCATGCGATCCAAATGGCGGCACGATGTTCCCCACATTGCGGATGATGAACAGATCGCCCGGATTTGTCTGCGTGATCAGGTTTGGAAGCACACGCGAATCCGCGCATGTGATGAACAGCGCCTCCGGGTTTTGATTGTGGGCGAGCTTTTCGAACTCTTGCCGGTAGGCTGGAAATACGACATCCTGAAATTTTGAAAGTCCTTCTAGTAGCTTTCGCATCGTTCCTCTGACCTCATTTTTCCCGGTAGTTGCGGCGCGCCCATACGGCGTACCGCGGGTTCGATGTCTCTTTCACCGGCACAGTTCCACCCGCTCTAATTATGACCTGCAAACCATGGCCTGCAATTCGAATAATGCATGACCCGCATTGCACACACGGCAAAATCATGCTGGATTCCGAACGTATCGCCCAATGGAATTGCGCCCGATGAAAACCTAGGATCCGGTTCCGGTCGAAAACAGAGGAGAGCCCCGCGTACTCACCGTTCCACCCTGCCTGAGCATGCGGGCGACGGGATCGGACCCGGGCGGCAAGGGCGCGGGAGTTGCAAATGAATTTTCCGGCGCCCCCACGGCAGCGCGCAGGGAGGCTGGCTTCTTTGAACCAAATGGCGATGGACCAAGTCGCGATGTGCTGACTGGTGAGGCACTTACCGCGAAGGCAGCCAGCGCATTGGATTCCCACGAGGTGCCGGAGGCCAACCATCCGGGACCGGCAAACTCTGCAGCTTGCGCTGGCTCAACGGTTTGCGCCAGCTCTGGAAATTGCGCCGGAAGCTCCAACCCGGAATAATCCGATTCGAGCCTGCTGGCGCTTCGCGAACTTCCACCACGATGTCCCCTGAAATTGCGGAGCCGTAAACCCGATCCGGACCTCACGGGCATGGCGCCCGCAAAGGCCAACATCAGCAGAAGACTGGCCGTCCCGGCAATGGATTGGATTTGTGCTCGCCGCATGGGTCAATCAAAAAAACTGCCAAAATACCCCTGCTTTAAAATTACCCAGCCATTCCACCGGCGTCAACCCAGGGCACTCAATCCACCGGGGCGCCTAAAGCCATGCAGAGGGCAGAAAAAAGCCATCCCTAATGGAATGGCTTTTCTGTGGAGTCTTTGAATCCCGCTGCTCCTGGGATCCGTGCTACTGGTTATCGTTTCCGGCGCGCTTCCAGCCAACCATCTCGCCGAGGGTGGTCGTGGCGCTTGATGCGGAAGCGGGATGCTTGTAAGCCTCGACATCGGCGCGTGTAGCCTCTTCCCCCACGGCGCGCAGGCTTAGGCCCACCTTCTTCTCCGCCGGATTCATCTTGATGATCTTGAACTCAAACTCCTGGTCTGGCTCCAGCTTCATCGGATGCCCGTGCTCGTCGGTTGCCTCAGAGTTGTGGCACAAGCCCTCAACCCCTTCCGCCACCTCAACGAATGCTCCGAAGGTTGCATTGCGAAGCACCTTGCCGTGCACCACATCGCCCACACGGTGCTGCTGGAAGAAGGTCTCCCAGATATCGGGTTCAAGCTGCTTGATTCC
>DASZRZ010000354.1:0-10846 GCA_035548935.1 Terriglobales bacterium | reverse complement strand
AAGCCGAAAACACGCAAGGATACAAGGATATGGCGGAAGTTTACCGTGCGTCAAGTAGACTGTTAAGGAAAGTCTGGCGAGGAAGTCCTAGCAGAAATTAGAAATCAGGTTTGAGCCTCGCCGCTATATTCCGGCGTGAGCGCCAACTGTTCCCGCAGAGTATTCAGCCGCAGACCGCGTTCCCGCAATACCAGCGCTCCCACAGAACTTTCGGCATGCAATACGCCAAGCAGAAGATGTTCGGCATTGATTTCAGCGGCCCCCAGGGCGCGAGCTTCGCGTGCCGCTGAGACCAGCACCTGCCGGGCTTCGTCGCTGAAGGGCAGATCGTCGCGGTAGCTGACCAGGGCGGCCCCGCCGGAGTGATCGATAATTTCCTTGCGTATCGGTTCGTGAGACTCCAGGGGAAGAACCTCCAGAATCGCGGGATCGGGAACGTGCATCAACCCCAGCAGCACGTGGGAGGCTTCAATGGAGGATGATCGCAGCCGCTCGGCTTCCACCCGCGCAAAGCCGATCGCCCGCTGCGCCTCGGCGGAAAAGCGTAGCTCGCTCCGTTTGAGCTTGCGGCGCATGGAAAAGTACACGATCCCCAGCGCGATAATGACAATCGTGACCGCCGCCAGGGTGTAAACGTCGCGCGTGTAAACGATGCGCATAGAACCGTTCGATGATAGTCCAGCGCCGGGGGTGATGCGGGCCGAAAGAGTTTCAGTTTCAGCCCATCCCCAGTTCGTCGGCGGACTCCAGGGGAGTTCCGCAAACGCGGCAAATAACAGCCGAGCAGTCGCCACAGGTGAGCGGATCGGCGGCTTCTTTGCCGCAGGATGGACAATACAGTCCAAACGATGTCTGCGGGTGCAGGTCTGCCATGCGGGAAACTCTAGCATAGGGCGTGGTGGGAATCCCGCACTCAATCCATTGCCAGTTACCATCCCGCTCATTAGGATGACGCACACCCGCCGGAGGACTCTACAATAAAAGCATGAATCCCGAAGAAGCCATCCGTCAGGAGTTCAACCGCTGGGCCGAAGCTGGCCGTGGCGAGGAGATGGAGGCGCATCACTCCAGCATCGCCGAGCAGACCATGCGGTTCATGGACCTCAAGGCCGGAGAGCGGGTTCTCGATTTGGGGTGCGGCACCGGATGGGCCACCCGGATTCTGGCGCGGCTCGTGGCAGATGGTCCCGAAGGCTTTGGCCAGGTAGTGGGGATGGATATCGCGGAAGAGATGATACGCCGTGGGCGGGCTGCCTCCCGCGACTTCGAAAATATCCTCTACGTGTGGGGGTCGGCGCACCAGATTCCGTGGGAGGAAAACTTCTTCGACAAGGTGCTGTCGGTGGAGTCGTTTTACTACTATGCCGATCAGGATCGCGCCCTGGCCGAACTGTTCCGTGTAATGGCCCCGCGCGGACGCATGTTCCTGCTGATCAATCTATATAAAGACAATCCCTATTCCCTGCGCTGGATCGACCATTTGAACATGCCCGTGCAGGTGCGCTCAGAGGCGGAGTACGTGCAGCTCCTGAAAGCCCATGCCTTCGAAGATGTGGTGGCCCGGCGCATTCCCGACGAGAGCCCCACGCCGCAGACCTATGATGGTAAGTGGTTTCGCAATGCGGATGAGCTGCGCGACTTCAAGCGGATTGGCGCTCTCTTACTCACAGCCCGCAAGCCCGAGGTGCGCTCCCAGGCTCCCGCCTGGCAGATTTACTGACGCTCCCTCGCGCCTTTGGGAAGTGCCGATTTGGGCAACACGGCATTCATTGTGCGGAAGTGGGAAATCCGCTAGGCTCCCCTCGTGGCCTTCCGAGGGGCAATTCCAGTTCTGGGTTATCTGTCCTGCGATCCCGCGCGCCTGGCCGAGGTGCAGGAGATGCTTTATCTCGGGGGCCTGCGCTTCAACGCCCGCCTGCTCAAGCGCCCATGGGAAACCCCTCTGCAACTTCCTGAGGTCGATGTTTTCGTAGTGGACGCCCTCCAGGACATGGAGACGACACTGTCTCTCACCTCGGAAGTGATCCGCGCATCGGGGGAGCGTCCGGTGCTGCTGATGAGCGAAGATCTCAAGGAGACGCTGGCGTTTGCCGCGCTCTCCGCCAACGTGCAGGGCCTCATGCGCTACTCGGAGTTGCAGCAGCAACTCTCGCAGGCCATTCAGGTGCTGGCCAATGGCGGATTCTGGATTCCCCGCACCGTGCTGTTCCGCTTCCTGGGTTCGAGCCTCGCCGTGGCCCGGCGCAGCCGCTTTGCCCTGTCCCGCGCTGAATTGGATGAAAACGATACCGTGCTGCTGGACATGGTGCTCAACCGCTACTCCGACGAGCAGATCGCATCCAAAATGCACATGCCGCCGGAAGAGGTGCAGGCCAAGGTGAAAAGCATTCTGGAGACCTTCGGCGTCCGCCGCCGCGACGATCTCCTTCTGCTGGCCGATCAGCGAACCATTACGGCCCAGGTGGAATAAAAAACTCCGCTAAACTTTCCCTACCCCATCCCTTTGAATTCCGGCTCCTGCCACGTTGACCTGCAAAACCAGCCAGCATAGACTAGGGGGCCTCACAACGGGCCGGGCTAAGGGGCACTCTCAAGTTTCGGGTTTCCAGCTTTCGAGCGGGGGAAGACATGGGCTGGCTACAGAATAAATTCGAAAAGAACTTCATGGTTACCACGGTCGACTACGTGTTCAATTGGGCGCGTAAGTCGGCGATATGGCCAATGACCTTTGGCCTGGCGTGCTGCGCCATCGAGATGATCGCAAGCTCGACGTCGCGCTTCGATATCGCGCGCTTTGGCTCGGAGGTCTTCCGGCCCAGTCCACGGCAGAGCGATCTGATGATCGTGGCCGGCACCGTCACTCTCAAGATGGCTCCCATCGTCAAGCGCATCTACGACCAGATGCCCGACCCCAAGTGGGTGATCTCCATGGGTGCGTGCTCGTCGGTGGGCGGACCCTTCAATACCTACGCGGTTCTCCAGGGCGTGGACCGGATCGTTCCCACGGATGTTTACGTCACCGGGTGCCCTCCTCGCCCGGAAAATCTCTTCTACTCGCTGCTCAAGTTGCAGGACAAGATCGACCAGATGACCATTGCCAAGCGGCCTACGGAAGTGCGGCTCAGCGCGGACATGGTCGAGAATTTCAAGCGTCAGGTGATGATCGCCCAGACCCTGCAACCCAAATAGCGTTTCGACTCCTGAATTTGGTAATCCGGAAGCTGTGGCTTGTATCTACGTGTTTCTAGAGATGTCCTCCCGGCCCTCTGTACTCCCAATCAAGATAAAATAGGCAAATGCCGGTATGGATCAAGATCGGGAGTAAGACTTCGCTTCCGGGCCCCGGGGAGGCGGCGGAGTTCGATGCCGCGGGCAAGATGATCTGCGTGGCCAACGTGAATGGCACCTGTTCGGCAATGGACAACGCCTGTTTGCATCATGGCGCTCCCCTGGGCCAGGGCGTGGTGATGGACGGCAAGGTGATCTGCCCGTGGCACGGGTGGGCCTACGATGCGGTGAGCGGAGAGAGCGACCGCGGGAACGTCAGAGTGGCGGTGTATCCCCTCAAGGTTGAAGGGGACGATGTGCTGATTGAGATGTAGTTATCACTTCCCAGCCTGGTATTGCCCTGAGCCTCAACTCTCGTTGTTGTAAGCCTTCTTTAACTTCTCCAGGTCAATCTTCACCATCTGAAGCATCGCCTTCATCACCCGCTGGGACTTCCCGGGATCGGGGTCGCCCAGCATCTCGCCCAACTGTTTCGGAATAATCTGCCACGTCAGGCCGAACTTGTCGGTGATCCAGCCACATCGTTGCGGCTGGCCTCCGGCGAGAAGCTTATCCCATAGCTCGTCCACTTCCTTCTCGGTTTCACAGTTCACGAAGAGGGAAATCGCCGGGGTGAAGCTGTAGTGCGGGCCTCCGTTAAGAGCCATAAACTGCTGGCCTTCAATCTCGAATGTCCCGGTCATAAAAGATCCCTTCGGTCCGGGGCCGGCCTCTCCATAGCGGCGCGTGTTTAGGATTCTGGAGTTCTTAAAGACCGAAACGTAGAAGTTGATCGCCTCTTCGGCGTTGTCGTTGAACCAGAGGAATGGGGTGATCTTCTGCATGTTCACTTTCCCGCGGATTTTGTAATCGCCGCGTTCGTTTCCGCAGCGGACAGTTCGAGTTGGGATCCTTCTTCTCCCGTAAGCGTTGCCACGCGTCCGCGATAAGTTTTGAGGTGACGGGAGGCGGTGTCGTAGGCGTCGGCAGCCTTCTCCAGGCTCTTGCCGATATTGTCGAACTGCGTCTGGAAGTAGTCGAGGGACTTCTGGGCGCGTGCGATCTCCCCCCGGGTCTCCTCGAAGCGGGCGGCAACTTCATACCAGCGGTATGCCAGGGAGACCGTCTTGAGAGTCATCATGAGCGTATTGGGAG
The DNA here is from genome assembly GCA_035548935.1 of Terriglobales bacterium. Taxonomy (GTDB): domain Bacteria; phylum Acidobacteriota; class Terriglobia; order Terriglobales; family Acidobacteriaceae; genus DASZRZ01. The sequence continues at coordinate 6,424 of DASZRZ010000354.1, read as the reverse complement.
AGACGTGGAACACCTGCATTTTGGCGAGAGCCTCAGAGGCCTCGCTGCTGCGAATGGCTTCCAGATAGAGGGTCTCGCTGGGCAGGTACATGAAGGCGACATCCATGGTCCCATTTTCCGGCTGGATATAGGCGGCAATGCGCTTGCCTTCCACCTTGAGCACGCGCACCAGTTCAATGCGGGCCTGCGCCAGCTCGCCCGGGTCGCTGGATTCAAACAGCGCCATGACCTGCTCGCGCGGAAACTTGGAGTCGATGGCGAGCCGTCGTCCGGGAAAGTTGATCATTGCGTCGGCGCGGGAGCGGTCGGCGCCCCCGGGCGACGACTGGAACTCATACATGTGCGCAGGCAGGAAGTCGGAAAGCAGCCGCTCAAGGCTGGCCTCGCCGAATTTACCGCGCAAGTGGGGAAGCTTGAGCAGACTATTGAGGTCGTTGATGGATTCCCCCAGCACTCCAACCTGCCGCAACTGCTCCTCGGCGGCCTTGAGGTGCTGCTGAACCTTCTCAAACTGCGCGAAGCCCTCGCGGATGTTCTCGTTCAACTTCTGCTGCACCTGTTCGCTGATGGCCATGAGCTTCTGGTCCATCTGTCCGCGAATGGATTCCAGGCTCTGCTCGGTGGCGGCGCGCAGTCCGGTGAACTCGCCCTTGAGTTGCGTGGTGGCAACGGCCAGGGAGCCGGCAAGCTCGGCGCGGCTTTCCAGAAGCGATTGCGACTGCCGCTGGGAAAGCTGCTCCAGCTTGGATTCCAGTGTGGAGGCTGTCTGGGCGAGCGAGCCGGATTGCTCCTGGCGTCCGCTGAGCAGCTGCCGCTCCACCGATTCCTGGACGTTCTTGAAGCCTGAGCCGATACGGTCGGTGACCTCCTGCCGCAGGTCGCCCTTGGTCTGTTCCAGCCGCGTACTGAGGTCGGCGGTGGCCGAAATGTACTGCTGCGACAGATTCAGCTCGAAGGCATGCAGCCGCGTGGAGAGCTGTTCGAGCGCAGTGACGCTGCTCCCGCTGCGTGAGACCCGGCTCAGCACGATGAACAGAGCTGCGAGAATCCCCACATTGAGGAAGAGAATGGCTATGAGAACTGAACTCGACATGATTTCGCGGAGGAGCGTCTGATTGTAGGAGTCCAGGTGCTTAAAAGGGAAGGCGGTTTTTTACCTTAGCATCTCCTTTGGGGAGAAAGGCCAGGCTGAGAAGCCGAGGATTGAATTTGCAGAGGCCAGCTAGGCTTTCGCCATCTCCGCCTTGGCCGAGTAGTGAGACTCCACGTACTGGTCGAGAATACCGATGAACTCCTGCACGATGTGGTCGCCGCGCAGGGTGGTAAAGAGCCGTCCATCGACGTAAACCGGAGCCTTGGGCTCCTCAAAGGTTCCCGGCAGCGAGATGCCGATATTGGCGTGCTTCGACTCTCCCGGGCCATTGACCACGCAGCCCATCACCGCCAGCTTCATCTCTTCCACGCCCTCGTACTGTTCCTTCCAGGTGGGCATCTGCTGCACGATGTAGTTCTGGATGCTCTGCGCCATCTCCTGGAAGAAGGTGCTGGTGGTGCGCCCGCAACCGGGGCATGCGGTCACCTGCGGCTGGAAGCTGCGGATGCCGAGCGATTGCAGAATCTGCTGGGCCACGCGAACCTCCTCGCTGCGGTCGCCGTTGGGCGCGGGCGTGAGGGAGACGCGGATGGTATCCCCGATGCCTTCCTGCAGCAGCACTCCCAGCGCGGCGGTTGAGGCCACGATTCCCTTGGCGCCCATGCCGGCCTCGGTCAGTCCAAGATGCAGGGGATAATCACAGCGCGCCGCCAGGGCGCGGTAGACGTCGATGAGGTCCTGTACGCCGCTGACCTTGGCGCTCAGGATGATCTGGTCGCGGCGCAGGCCGTAACTCTCGGCGCGCTCGGCGGAGTGGATGGCGCTGACCACCAGCGCTTCCATGGTCACACCGCGGGCGTCGAGCGGCTCGGCCAGCCGCGAGTTGTCGTCCATCATGCGGGTGAGCAGTGCCTGGTCGAGCGATCCCCAGTTCACGCCGATGCGCACGGGCCGCTGATTTTCAATCGCGACCTCGATCATGGTGCGGAAGTTGTCGTCGTCGCGGCGGCCAATGCCCACGTTCCCCGGGTTGATACGGTACTTGGCCAGCCCACGGGCGCAGCCCGGATATTTCTTGAGAAGGATATGTCCGTTGTAGTGGAAGTCTCCGATGATCGGCACGGAGATGCCACGACCGAGCAACTGGTTCACGATCTCAGGGACCGCCGCGGCGGCCTCTTCGGTGTTGACCGTAACCCGAACCAGCTCCGATCCAGAGCGCGCCAGATCGGCAACCTGCTGCACCGTGGACTTGATGTCGGCAGTGTCGGTGTTGGTCATGGACTGCACCACAACTGGTGCACTGCTGCCCACGAGCACACCGCTGATGGGCACGGTTACGGTTTTTCTGCGGGTAATTTCAGCCATATCCGGAATTTAGTTTAGCACGCGAGTTCCTTGAGGTAGGCCTGCTTGCATCCTACCTTTTGGCGGCAATGGCTCCCATAGGGGAAAAACCGATTGGAGTTAACGTATCTTTCATTTGCCCGGCAGGCATTGTTTTTATAGTATCTGGCGCACTAGGCGGTCCATCGGCGCTAAGCGGCTGTCTGGCTTTTCGCTGGTGATTTTGGGTGGTGGATTTTGGTGGTCCATTCTGGTGGTGCATTGAGCCTGGTGGTGCATTGAGGTAGCCATGCGTTTCGTACCCATAGTTCGGTTAGAAGCCCGGTCAGCTGTAGTCTCTCGGATTCCGGCCTCTCGCGCTTTTCCTCTCCGCACTTTATCCCTTCTGTGCCTTCTGTCCGTGGGATGCTTTGCGGCGGGTGGTCCTGCCGGTTTTAACGATACGAAGACGCCCACCGGAGTTACGCCCCTACAGTTCGAAATGGTGAAGGATGCGGCCCGGCATGGCAATCCTGCGGCCCTGAATGAGATGGGCAATGCCTACGCTTCGGGCACATTTGTCGAAAGGGACGACCTCAAGGCCATTGAGTCCTACAATCTGGCGGCGAAACAGAACTACGCTCCTGCCGAAAATAATCTGGGAGTTATGAATCACGACGGCCGTGGCGTGCCGCGCAACGATCAGGAGGCGGCGCGGTGGTTCGCCCGGGCCGCCGAGCATGGCCACCTGGGGGCGCAGTCCACCCTGGCGAGCATGTATATGAATGGCATGGGCATGTCGCGGGATTTTGTGGAGGCGGCCAAGTGGTTCGAGGTGGCGGCGCGCAAAGGCGATGCCCAGGCGCAGAACAACATCGGCTCCATGTACGACAGGGGCATCGGAGTTCGCAAGGATGAAACTACGGCGGCCTATTGGTATCGCCGCTCCGCCGAGCAGGGCTACGCCGAGGGCGAGAATAACTATGGGCTTATGTTACAGGATGGAGAGGGTGTTGCCGAAAACCATGCCGAGGCCCTGAAATGGTTCCACAAAGCCGCCGAGCAGGGTTTGGTTCCCGCTCAGATCAACCTCAGCCGCATGTACGTCCATGGCCACTGCATGCCGGTGGACTACTTTCAGGGATACGTTTGGATGTCCGTGGCGGCCAAAGGAGACTCTGGCATCAAGGACTCTGAAATGCTGCGAACCTTCGCCGGCAAGCTCAGCCCTGAGCAACTCGAAAAAGCCGGTCAGCAGGTGAATCAGTGGACGGCGCCACGCGCCGGTCTATAGACATGGCGGTTTGTAATTCCTCAGCCCCTTACGGCAGCCGCTGCATCACTCCCGGGATGGTCTTGACCAAATCGTTGTAGATCACCGCCACCGCAAACAGAATGAGCAGCACAAAAGCGAACTGGTAGATCTTTTCCTTTACCTTGGTGCTGATATCGCGCTGGCGAACCCCCTCGATCAGTAACAGCAGAATTACGCCCCCGTCGAGAATGGGGAAGGGAAACAGGTTGAAGATGCCAAGGTTGAGGCTGATGGCGGCCATCAGGCCCAGCAGCGGCGTCCAGCCCTCCTGACGCGCGGCCTCTCCCGAAACCTGGGCGATGCGGATGGGGCCATCGATCTGCCGCATCGACACCTCCCGCTTTACCATCTTCTGCACCAGCTCCAGGATCAGCAGCGAGTTCTTTTTATTCTGGTCGAAGGATTTCGCCAAAGCCCTTCCCAGTGGCAGATGCTCCACTTCCACGGGATCGGACCGCATTCCCAGGCGGTAAACCACACTGTCCGCGCCTTCTTTAATTTCCTCAGGAGTGGCGGTTATTTTGATTTCATGTCCATCGCGAACCAGGGTGATTTCCACCGGCTTGGTTTTATTGGACTGGATGTAACGCGACACGGCAGGCATGGACCGGGCTATCTCGCCGTTAATGGCGACCACGATGTCGCCCACATGGATGCCGGCTTTATCGGCGGGCATTCCCCGTTCCAGCTGAGTAATGACATTGGGCTGATCGGGAAGCCATCCGGGACTTCCAAACTGCTCGGGGCCGGTGGGCGTTGGGACAATGGTTTTGCTTAGAATCTGGCCCTCACGCTGGATGGCCAGATTCACCGGGCGTCCGGGGCTAAGTACGACCTTGGGGAGAACATCTTCCCACGTAGGATCCTGAACATTCTCAATGCGCACAATGCGGTCGCCGGGACGAATGTCAGACGTGGCAGCCGCCGAGCCCTCCAGCACCCATCCGATTACCGCGGGCTTTTCCAGATATACGGGATGTTCGTAGCGAACCATGAACACGCCGGTCAGCAGCACAATGGCCAGCATGATGTTCATGGATGGCCCGGCAAGGGCAATGACGAAGCGCTGCCAGCGCGGATGCGAGGTGAACTCTCCCGGGTCGCCGGTCTTGGGCTCCATGGGATTCTCGCCCGACATCTTTACATAGCCGCCCAGCGGCAGAAGGTTAATGCGGTAATCGGTTTCACCCCGGCGAAAGCCGATCAGGCGCTTGCCGAAGCCAATGGCAAACTGCTCCACCCGAACCTTGAAGTACTTGGCTGCGAGGAAATGACCCAGCTCGTGAATCGTAATCATGACCCCGAGCACCACAGCCACAGCGGCAATATTCGTCAGGATGTTGTACATAAATTTAAGAGAACCTAAGCCTGTCGGACCGGATGAGAAAGTCTGGATTCCTTGGCCGCAAGTGAGTCAATTTGCTCCTGAGCCACCCGTCGCGCTTCCCGGTCGAGTAAAAGCACTTCCTTTATAGATTCAGGATGCCGTTCAACAGTTTCATTGAGTGTCCCAGCAATAACCCGGGGAATGCCGTCAAAAGAGATTTTACCCTGCAAAAACGCCGCTACGGCAACTTCATCGGCGGCGTTCAGGGCAATGGTCTTACTACCTCCGGCCTGGGCGGCCTCATAGGCCAGCCGGAGACAGGGGAATTTGCCCAGATCGGGAGGCCGGAAGTCGAGCCGCCGCATCGCCAGGGGCGAAAACTGCATGCTGGAAGGCACCCGGTCGGGCCACGTGAGGGCATACAAAATGGGCAGGCGCATATCGGTTACCGAGAGCTGCGCCAGCAGGCTGCCATCAACGAACTCCACCATGGAGTGAATCGTGGACTGCGGGTGGACGATAACCTCCACCTGCGCGGGCGGAAGCTGGAACAGCAGGCAGGCCTCAATCACCTCGAACCCCTTGTTCATGAGGGTCGCCGAATCAATGGTGATGCGGGGCCCCATCTTCCACGTGGGGTGATTGAGCGCCTGCGCGACCGTGATCCCCGGGAAGTCATCGGCGGGAGTGTCGAGGAAAGGTCCTCCCGAGGCGGTGAGCCAGACCCGGCTGACCTCTTCGAGGCGTCCACCACGCATGCACTGGTGGATGGCATTGTGTTCGCTGTCGATCGGCAGCAGGGGCTTGCCCTGCCGGCGGGCCTCGGCGCTGATGATTCCGCCCGCCACCACCAGGGCCTCTTTATTCGCTAGTCCTACCGATTTTCCGGCGCGTACGGCCTCATAGGTTGCTTCCAGACCGGCCACGCCCACAATGGCGCTGACCACGAACTCCACTTCCGGATGCGTTGCCACCTGGATGGCGCCCTGCGATCCCCAGGCAACTTCAATCCCGGAGATTCCGGCATCCGAAAGCCTCGAACGGAGCACGGCCGCTCCCTCTTCCGTTGCCACGGAGACCACCCTGGGGCGCCAGCGCGCTGCCTGCTCGAAGATCGAGTCCAGGTTGTTGCCGGCGGCCAGAGAGACCACCGAAAAGCGTTCCGGGTATTGCTCGACGATGCTGAGAGTGCTGCGACCGATGGACCCGGTCGAGCCAAGGATGGCGATAGTTTTCATTCAGAAGGAATTCTTCAAGATTAATGGTACGACAGGAGAAGCCACAACGCTATGCATGCCCTTGCGAGATGACTTGCAAGGCGGCGTAATACCACAGAACCGGGGCGGCGAACAGCAGGGCATCA
>DASZRZ010000353.1:0-8315 GCA_035548935.1 Terriglobales bacterium | reverse complement strand
GGGTTTAGCGGCCGGTTTCTTTTCCGACACGATAAACTGCCCTCCCGTCATGGTGAGCAGGAAGGGCTCCGGTGTGTAGCTGGAGACTTCGCCAATCACCTGAACGTCAGATCCCGGCTTGGGAGTCTGCAGGGCGGTGAGAGGAGCGGCCATGGTGAGGACGACATCGGCTTTGTTCTGCTGAATGGCGTCGGCCGTGGCTGCCAGCGATAGGGTCGTCTTGGTGGCTTCAATGACCTTGGCCGCGAATGGAACCTTGGTTCCATTGATCTGCTGCCAAACCTGATCGCGGACCGCCTGCGGAGCCGTGGTCAGGACCAGCGTCCACTCGGCGATATCCATCTGCTTGGGGTCTTTGGACTGCGCCAAGGCGGCTGCCTGCTCCGCCGCGCTGGGAGCGGGCTTGACGCTCCAATCCGCCGGTGGCAGAGGGTTCTGGGCCGCCGCTTGCAGCAACTGCTGCCAGCCTTCGTCCGAGCCATGGTACTTGGTGTATTTGAACTTTCCGTATTGCGTGATCTGGGGATTGTTCTGACTGAGGGCAACGGCCCTGGCTACGGTCCAAAGCCCCAACGGATTGATGGGAGAGGCTTCAAGGTAGGCCAGCGCCAGCGGGTAGACGTTGCGCAAATTGGTGGGATTTTTTTCGATTGAGGCCGCCAGATACTTCTGAGCAGCGGGATAATCCTTCACCTGCAAGGCTCCGAAGCCGGCAGAGCCGTTGAAAATCATGCCCGTCTGATCTTTCAACTGGGTGAAATCAGCGTCCGACATTCCTTCCGGTTTGGTGGCCGCCTGCAATGCCTGCAATCCGCGCTCGCCGAACTCCCGGGCCTGCTGTGCGTTGGCCTGGGGATTTTCCCCCTTCTCAGCCGAGGCGCGTTTTACGAATGACATCAGCGCCAGGGCCCGCAGGTTGCCGGGTTCAGCCTGTAGCAGCTTTTGCGCGGAGTCCTCAACCTTGGGCTGATCGCCCAGTTGCTGGTAGGTGGCCATGAGCAGCTCCAAGGCGTCGGATTTCATGACGCTTTGGGGATACTGCTGAACAAAGGTTTCCAGCGCGGAGGCCTTGGCTGCGGGCTGCTGCTGGTTCAGGGCGGTGATGTAGGCGTTATATTCAGCGGGATTCTTGATTTCTTTTTTTTGTTGTCCCTGGGCCGGGGCCCCGGGCTGCGCGGCTGGCTGCTGGGCGGCTTCTTGGGCCGAGGCTGCGCCCGCCAGGGCAAGCGCACAAATCACGAGCAACTTCTTCATGGTCAAAAGGCTCCTTCAAACCTGGGAAACTGCCGGCTCGTTGCCATAAACGCGGGCAAACGAAATACCGTTTATTATGCCCGGCCGCTTATGGCAAGCCGTGCTTTCCGCACACCTACCGGGCCCTAATATCACGCGGGTTAGGAGAATACACGGAGGCACGGATTATAAGAATGTACTTAGGATAAGGCAAGCCGTGTCTATGCTTTTCCATTAAAGTGGTCAACGTGCCCGCCTTTCCTGGTCGAATTTTAGATGCCGGGCGGGTTGTGACGGATGTTTTACGGGCACATTGGTGATTGTATTATTCTCGGCCTTCAAGGAGGGCTTGCCGGCGTGAGCGCAGAGACGGAAATCTCAAGAATTTTGCAAGACCGGGTTGCGGTGGTAACGGGCGGAGGGCGCGGCATTGGGGCCGCCATTGCCCAGAAACTCGCCGCGATGGGTGCTAAAACCGTGATTGCGGGGCGAACCGCGGCGCTGCTGGAGCGCACCGCCGGGCAAATCCGCGCCTCTGGGGGGCATTGCCATCCCGTAATTTGCGATGTGAGCAGCCTGGAGTCAACGGAATCCCTGGCGCGGTTTGTGGAGAAAGAGTTTGGCCGGGCCGATATCCTGGTCAACAACGCTGGCGTTGGCACGCGAGGGACGCCTCTGCACCTGCTGGCGCCCGAGGATTGGGACCGCGTCTTCCATACGAATTTGCGGGGGGTGTTTTACTGCATCCGGGCAATGGTTCCCATGATGATCCGCGCTTCGCGGGGAGAGATCGTCAACATTTCGTCGCTGGCGGGAAAGAATCCTTTGCCGCAGGGCGCGGCCTATGCGGCAACCAAGTGGGGATTGAACGGACTCAGTTATTCAGTGGCCGAGGAGTTGCGGCAATACAACATCCGCGTAACGGTTGTCTGTCCGGGCTCAACCGCAACCGACCTGACTCCGCACGAAGGCAAGGATCCCGGCAGGATGCTTCAGCCCAGCGATGTGGCCCATGCAGTGGCGGCAATTGTGATGCAGTCGCCGCAATCTTTCATCAGCGAGGTTCTGCTGCGGCCCACGCAGAAGCCGTAAATAGCGCTGGAAACAACCGCCCGGAGTGCAAAGGGCATCGTACGTTTGTAATTCCGGAAAACGGGTGGTAACATCGCTCGTTTCAAGCCTGCTTGGAGGTGAGCGATGTCCGACGATAGCAGCAATGGTTTTGTGTGGTTTTTGGCGGGATTGGGTGTGGGGGCTGCCCTAGGGGTGCTTTACGCTCCGAAAGCGGGACGTGAGCTTCGCGAGGATATCCGCAGTAGCGCGGGCAGCGGACGCGATTACGCCTCCGAGCGCGCCCAGCGCGTTCGCGAACAGGCCGGCGAGTGGGTGGACCGTGGCCGCGAGGTGCTGAACCAGCAGAAAGAGCAGTTCAAGTCTGCGTTTGATGCGGGACGGCAGGCCTATCGCGACGTAACGTCCGAGGGATAAACCCGGCGGAAGCTCCACAGGTCGCGGGGTTAAATGCCACGGGCAAATCCACGTCAAGGTGGACATAAGGTTAGACACATAAGGTTAGACAATGGAAACGCGCTTTACAGTGCTGCTGATTGAGGTGGGAGTTGCCGTTGCCGTCCAGATTGGTCTGCTGGCAGCCATCCTGATGGTTGTGAGGCGCAGCGGCAGGCGCATGGAGTCGCTGGTGAACGAGGTGGAGCACCGTATTCTTCCCACCCTCGATTCGGCCAAGGCCATCATGGAGTCGTCGCGTCCGCTGCTGGACGAGATACTGAAGAACGCCTCGGCCTCCAGCCTTACCGTTCGCCAGCAGCTTGAGCGCACGGAATCCACCTTGAACGACATTCTCGACCGTACACGTCTTCAGGTGATTCGGGCCGATGACATGGCGACCCGCGCCCTCGATAAGGTTGAGCAAACGACGGAAGTGGTCGCCAATTCGGTGGTATCTCCGGTGCGGCAGGTGGCCGGCGTAGTGCAAGGCGTGGCGGCGGGAGTTGAGTCGTTCTTCAACAACCGGCGATCACGCAATCGCGGCACGCAGCGCGATGAGATGTTTATCTAGCCTGAGTTTGAATCAAACGGTCTTTAATCAGAAGATCTTGAATCAGACGGTCTTTAATCAGACGATCCAGCCCCCGCCCACGACAACGTCATTGTCGTAAAACACCGCCGCCTGACCGGGCGTAATCGCCCGCTGAGGTTCGTCGAAGGTTGCGATCACCTCATCGGAACCAGTGGTTTCAATGACCGCCGCCGCCGGAAGGTGCTTGTTACGGATTCTTGCTGTAACCCGCATCGGCTCACGCAGTTGGTCAATGGCAATCCAGTTCAAGCGCTGAGCTCGTAAGGTTCTGGAGTAGAGCTGAGAGTCGTCTCCCACCACAACCTGACGCTGGTCGCCGCGAAGCTGAATCACGTAAAGAGGATTCGGGCTCGCCACTCCCAGGCCCTTTCGCTGCCCGACGGTGTAATTGTGAATTCCCGCGTGGGACCCAATCACCTCGCCGCTGCTGGTGACCAGTTCGCCGGAGGTGTCGGGCAGGGCCTCGCCCTGCTCCGCCAGGTAGGAATCGATGAAGGCCTTGTAATTTCCTCCAGGCACAAAACAAATCTCCTGCGAATCGGGCTTCTCGGCCAGGGCCAGCCCATGGCGGCGCGCAACCTCGCGCACTTGCGGCTTGAGCATATCCCCCAGGGGAAAGATCGTCTGCGACAACTGCTCCTGGGTAAGACCGAAGAGAAAGTACGTCTGATCCTTGGCGGCGTCGGCGGCCCGCTTGAGCAGCCAGCGGTTACTCTTCGCGTCATAACCGGTACGGGCATAGTGCCCGGTGGCCAGCCTGCCGGCTCCGATCTGGCGGGCAGTTGCCAGCAGTTGATCGAACTTCACGTGATTGTTGCAAAGAGAGCAGGGAATCGGCGTGCGCCCGGAGAGGTACTCGCTCACAAACGGCTTCACGACCGAGTCCTCAAAGTGGCGCTCGTGGTTGACCACGTAATAAGGAATGCCGAGGTGCTGAGCGGCCCGCCGGGCGTCATAGACGTCCTCGATCGAGCAGCAGCGTCCCGTAGGAGGCTCGGCGGGACCGGCTTCGTCCGCGAGGCGGCGCTGATTCCACAGCTGCATCGTGAGGCCAATTACGGAATGCCCCTCGGCGCAAAGCATTGCCGCCACGGTGGAGGAGTCCACACCTCCCGACATTGCAACCGCGATCGTTCTGTTTTCGTCCATTTGCGTTGAACTCATTTCGATCCCGCGCCCGGGACGTTATGCGCCGGTGCAAGCTCCCGCAGCCGCTCCACGGTTACGGGCAGCAATTGAAGGAGCAGGTCCACATCTTCCGATGTGTTTTGTTTCCCCAGGCTGAAGCGCAGGCTGGCCCGCGCCTGGTCGGGCGAGAGTCCCATGGCCGTCAGCACATGAGAAGGCTCGATGGCGCCGGAAGAGCAGGCTGCGCCGGTGGAAGCCGCCACGCCTTTGAGGTCCAGCGCGATCACCAGGGCCTCACCCTCAAGTTGTCCGAAGCAAATGCTGCTGGTGTTGGCGATGCGTGGAGCGCCGCCACCATTGATGGTCACACCTTCCACCTGTTCACGAATCCCATGCTCAATGCGGTTCCGCAGCTGGCACATGCGCGCCACTTCCCCATTGGTAAAGCCTTCAACCGAAAGCTGCGCTGCCTTGCCCATGCCGGCGATTCCAGCGACATTTTCCGTTCCCGCCCGCCTGCCTCTTTCATGGCGTCCCCCATAGAGCATGGGTTGTAGCAGTGTCCCACGGCGCACATAGAGCGCCCCTGCCCCCTGGGGCCCGTGAAATTTATGGGCCGAGAGGGAAAGCAGGTCCACGCCAAGTTTTGCCACATCAATCGGCGCCTTGCCCGCCGCCTGAACGGCATCGGTATGGAAGAAAATGTCGGCCTCGGCGGCAATTTTTCCGATCTCTTCGAGAGGCTGCAAAACTCCGGTTTCGTTATTTGCCATCATCACGGAGATCAGCCGCGTGTTGCCGCGCAACGACCGGCGCACGTCGCCGGGGTCGATTCGTCCGTTTCCATCCACCGGGAGGTAGGTGACCTCGCATCCCATGTGCTCCAGGCGCTTGCATGCGTTCAGGACGGCGTGGTGCTCCACGGCGGAGGTGAGGATGTGATCTCCGGGGCGCGCCAGGCCGAAAAGGGCCAGATTGTCGGCCTCGGTGCCGCCGCTGGTAAAGACAATTTCCGCCGGCCGGGCATTGACCATCGCGGCTATGGACTCCCGCGCCTGCTCAACCGCCGCCCTGGCATGCTGGCCGTGATGGTGGATGGAAGAGGCATTGCCGGACTCAGCGCCGAAAAACGGCAACATCGCCTCCAGCACCGCCGGAAGCAGCGGAGTGGTGGCGTTATTGTCGAGGTAGACGCGATGCATGCGGGATTCCCGTGTCTATTCTATTAGATTTGCGTCTATTAGATTTGCGCCGACTCCATTCGCCTGCCTGGGTGCCTGCCAAGGGAGCGTGCTCCTGCCGGGCAAGAAAAAGCCCGGCCTTGGCAGCCGGGCTGATCGGTTGATCTCAAGCGATCTTTAGCGCCGTTCGATGGGTACATAGGGCGCCGGATAGGCCGGCCCGATGTATTCGGCCCGTGGCCGGATCAGGCGGTTATCCGCGAGCTGCTCCAATACGTGAGCCGTCCAGCCGCTCATGCGGGAGACTGCAAAGATCGGCGTAAACAGGTCTACATCGATTCCCAGCGTGTGGTAGGTGGAGGCGGAATAAAAGTCGACATTGGCGTTCAACCCTTTTTCTTTGCGAATGAACTCCTCGATCTCCTTGGACATCTTGAACCACTTCGGCTGTCCACTGGATTCTCCCAGCTCCTGCGACATGCGGCGCAAGTGGGTGGCTCGCGGGTCTTCCGTGTGGTAAACGCGGTGGCCAAAGCCCGAGATCTTTTTCTTTTCCGCCAGCATGCGTTTCACGAATTCGGTGGGGTTGCCGCCGTCTTTGTCGATCTTCTCCAGCATGTGGAAGACGGCCTCGTTGGCGCCACCGTGGAGTGGTCCTTTGAGGGCTCCAATGCCGGAGGTGACGGCAGAGTGCATATCGGAAAGGGTTGCCGCCGTCACACGAGCCGCGAAGGTGGAAGCGTTCAGTTCGTGGTCGGCATGCAAGATCAGGGCGATGTCCAGAGCCCGTTCGGCGGTCTTGGAGGGTGCTTCTCCGTTCAACATCAGCAGGAAGTTGCCCGCGTGCGTCAGGCTGCGATCGGGTTCAACCACCGCAAGGCCCTTGCGGATGCGATCATAGGCGGCAACGATCATCGCGACCTGGGATGTCAGTCGGATGGCCTTGCGCTTGTTCGCCTCCAGATCGTTTACCAGAAAATCGGGGTCATACATGCCCAGAGCGGAGACCGCCGTGCGCAGCACATCCATGGGCAGCGCCGTACGCGGGAACTGGCGCATGAGGTTGATGATGGCGGGGTCAAGCTTGCGGCCCTCCGCCAGTTCGGCCGATACCTGCTTTAATTCATCGCGGGTGGGCAGCTTGCCGAACCAGAGCAGATAGCAGGTTTCTTCAAACGTGGAACTCTCGGCCAGGGTATGTATGTCGATACCGCGATACGCCAGTACACCCTGGTCGCCATCGATGTAACAGATGCCGGAAACGGTGGCGACTACTCCCTCTAAACCCTTGGCTGTTAAAGTCATCGTCGACATAAGACCTCTTACCCTATGAGTGCGTGATCTGAGTTGTGATTCCTGTTCGTGTGCTGACTGCCTTCACTTATTAAAGCCTTCACTTATAAAGATGCCAAGGCCATGGAAACGATCCATGGGCACCTAATAAAGCGCACACATGGACGTATATCAGGCAGCTGTCCAACCAATCTTTATACCGCATAGCGGGCGCTTTTCCAACACATGGTGTCCTGAATCACAGAAATCGGCTCAGGTTTGTAGTGAATCCCCATTGGGGGTGAATTTCGGCCCGGAATATCGAGCTTGAATGGGCTGGTTTGATTGCGGCGGCGCTCAGCCGTGGCGGAATGCCAGCACCGCATTCAGGCCCCCGAAAGCAAAGGAGTTCGACAGGGCATACTCAACCTGAACGCTGCGCGGCTGGTTCGGCACCACGTCGAGGTCGCACTCCGGGTCGGGCAGGTTGAAGTTCGCGGTAGGCGGAAGCACACCCTGGCGCATCGCCATCACCGTGGCGACCGCCTCCAGGGCTCCCGAGCCACCAAGGGCGTGTCCGTGCATGGAGTTGGTGGAAGAGACCGGCAGCCTCTCCGCGTGGGCGCCAAACAGCTTCCGTATGGCACGGACCTCGGTGGCATCGTTTGCCATGGTTCCCGTGCCATGGGCATTGATGTAGCCAATCGCTTCCGGCGGCAGTCCGGCATCGTCGAGGGCCAGCTTCATAGCGGACAGGGGGCCTTCCAGGGAAGGCTGCGTCAGGTGCCCCGCGTCGGACGACATGCCGAAGCCTACGATCTCGGCAAGCACCTCCGCCCCCCGTGCCTGTGCATGGTCGAGTGGCTCCATCACCAGCATGCCGGCCCCTTCCCCCAGGATCATCCCCTTGCGGTCGCGGGAGAAGGGACGGCAGGTATCGGGAGCCACCACGCGCAGCGCCTCCCATGCCTTCAAAATCCCCAGGCTGAAAGTGGCCTCGCTGCCGCCGGAAATGGCGGCATCCACCATGCCATTGCGAACCATCCAATAGGCCATTCCCAGCGCGTGATTGGACGAAGAGCACGCCGTGGAAAGAGTGAATACCGGCCCCGTAATCCCCATCTCCATGGAGATCAGGCTGGCTCCGGCATTGGCCATGGTTCGCGGGATGGTCAGAGGATGCACGCGGCCGTGCTTGCCATAGAGTTCGAGAAATTGCCCGTCTTCCGTGTTCTTGCCGCCCAGGGAAGACCCGGTGATTACCGCCCGGCGCTGGCTGGGTGGCCCGGTGTGATCCAGACCGCTTTGCTTCACCGCCTCTCGCGCCGCAATCAGGGCGAACTGAGCGAAGCGGTCGGGCATGCTGGCCTGCGCGGTATCGAAGTGAAGCTCGGGACGGA
>DASZRZ010000352.1:0-4702 GCA_035548935.1 Terriglobales bacterium | reverse complement strand
GATGAAGGTTGCGCGCTTCGGAATGGGCGGACTGAGAAGCGGACTCAAGGGCCTTTCGGACGACAAGAAGGGCGACGATGTCCCGGTCAACATCGCACTCATGCCCAATGGGATTGCGGTGGTGCGGGGCCGCCAGCATGTGCTTGGATTTAATGCGGAATCGCATGCGGTAATGTTCGCCAATACGTACAATCCGCCGGGATTTGCCGGGTGGCAGAAGTTCGCCATGATCTCGGCCTATGCCACCGCCTACGCGATTAACACATCGGGGGCGCGGAGCACGAGCCTCGGAAGCTCTTCCAACAATCAGTTCAATAACATGCGGCAGGGCAATATTTCGCGCATGTCGGCCACGCTGAGCAAGCGGTTCTCCGCCACCAAGGCGACCGGGCAGTATGTCTACATGCTCACCCAGGTGGAAGACGGCAAAGACAAGGGTCCGGGACTCGTGGCGGTGAATCTCGCCAGCGGCGAGACCGATGGCCAGGTATCTCTGCGCTCGAAAGATCCTGAGTACGTGGTGGATGAGGTGACCGGGAATGTATTCAATCTGAAAGACGATGAGATTGAAGCCTACCGGATTCGCTAGCAGGACTTCCCCCAATCCTCCATGGGAGGATTGGGGGATTATGTGGCGACGAGTTCCGCCAGAAGAGAAAGTTCAGGGACAAGGCGTTGTAATTCCAATTCAAACTGAGCGAGGGCTAGCCTGGCCTCGCTCAGGTCTCCTGCAATTCCGATTTGCTCAAGCTTGCGAACGGCCTTAAGAGCATCCTGCGCGGCGAAGACACCCAAAGCCCCCTTGAGCGTATGCGCCGCATGATGCAAGGCAACCCCGTCATTGGCGCGTATGGATTCCTGAACGGCCAGCAGCATGGATTTGTACTCCCGCAAAAATACCTGGGCTAATTCGACGACCAGAGCCGGATCATTTCCGGCGCATTCGAGCGCCTTGGCATGATCGAAGCTTACAAAGCTTTGCGATTCTGCAGGGGGAGCAGGATCACTTACCGGATAAGAAACCGGTTGTGGAGTTCCTGAACCGGCGTGCTGGCTGATCATCATTTCCAGATCCTTGGACTGGATGGGCTTGGAGATGTAGTCGTCCATGCCAGCTTCAAGGCAGCGCTCGCGATCTCCCTTCATGGCGTGTGCGGTCAGAGCAATGATGTTGGTGCGCGGACGCCCCGCAGCCTCCAGCTTGCGAATGGCTTCCACAGCCTGGAAACCGTTCATGACCGGCATTTGCACATCCATAAATATGATGTCGAACTGTTTCTTTTCCATGATTGCAAGCGCTTCCACACCGTTGTTGGCAAGTTCGATTTCGTGTCCCTGCTTCTGCAGCATTTTCAGCGCCAGCCGCTGGTTTACCGGATTGTCCTCCACCAGCAATACCCGGTACTGGCGGCGGCCTGTGGGGATATCGGCAACTTTCATGGTAGCCGCAGCGGACTTCCTGCTGAGGGCTCGTAGCATCGAGCGGATCAGCTCGGACTGTTCAATGGGTTTTACGAGATATTCAGCGATACCGAGACTGCGGCATCGGGCGGAATCCTCCATTTGCCCGATCGAGGTCAACATCATGATAACGGTGTTGACCAGCTCCGGATGCTGGCGGATGTGTTCAATCAGGGTGAAGCCATCCATTCCGGGCATCTGGCCATCGACCAAAAGCATTTGATAGGGAGCGTTTGCCTTGGCAGCATTGAGCAACACCTGCATAGCGGTGGGTGCGTCTTCCACCGCAAGGCAGACCGCACGGCAGCGGATAAGCACCTCTTCCAAGATACGGCGGTTAACGCTGCTGTCATCCACCACAAGGACTCTCAACCCTGCCAGCAGATTGCGATCCGACGATTCATTTTCAACGTTCACCTCGGCGGTGCCGAAAACAGCGGTGAAGCTGAAGGTTGAGCCCACGCCCAGCTCGCTGGTCACAGAAAGCTCGCCACCCAGAATCGTCACCAGCCGCTTGCTGATGGCCAGGCCAAGACCTGTGCCTCCATACTTGCGGGTCATGGAATTGTCCGCCTGTTCAAAGGCTTCGAAGATTGCCTTCTGCTTGTTCCTTTCGATGCCGATGCCGGTATCGCGCACCGAAAATTTCAAGCGAACGTTGTCGCTGCTTTTGGCAACCAGATCGATCGTGAGAACCACATCGCCTTTGGCAGTGAACTTAACGGCATTGCCGACGAGATTGGTGATGACCTGCCGAAGGCGGTTATCGTCCCCGACAAGCCCTGGGGGCACGTCTTCCTTAATTTCAAAAGATATTTCGAGGCCTTTTTCATGGGCGCGCGGCGCCAGGCCTTTCATGGTCGACAGGATCATGGAGGTCAGATGGAATTTTCTGGGATCGAGTTCCATCCGGCCCGCTTCGATCTTCGAAAAATCCAGAACGTCATTAATAACGTTCAGCAGCGAATCGGCGGAGGATCGAACCAGACCGATGAACTCGCGCTGTTCGCGATTCAGCTCAGTATCGAGCGCCAGCTCGGTCATTCCCAGAATGCCGTTCATGGGGGTACGAATCTCGTGGCTCATGTTGGCCAGGAAGTCGCTCTTGGCGCGGCTGGCCGCTTCCGCCGCTTCCTTGGCGGTAATCAGTTGCGTGTTTATGGTGACCAGTTCTGCGGTACGGGCTTTCACTTTCTGTTCGAGTTGATCGCGATTTTCCTGGAGTTCCGAATCCCGCCGCTCAATCTGCGCCAGCATGTCATTGAATCCGTCGACCAGAATACCGACCTCATCATTGCCGGGATGCTGGGCGCGAACGGAGTAATTCTTCTCCACCGAGACAATCTTGGCGATTTGCGCGAGACGAACCAGGGGAACCGAGATAAAGGCCTGTAACCAGCGCGCCAGGAGATATGCGGCAATCAGGGAGAGAACCAACACGGCGAGGGCGATCCATGCATATTGCCGCAGGCGGGCTTTCATCATCCGCTGGTCCGCTTCAAGATAGAGCGTCCCAACGGTTTCTGTATTGGTAAGGCGCACCTGCTTCCAGACAAAAACGGCGCCATTGGAAAATCCGCCGTATTCCATCCGGGTTGGCGGTGGACATCCGCGATGACCCGCACCGGGGGCGCTATAGCTCGCGAAGATGGCTCCGTTGCTGCTATAAAGGCAGGCTTGGACGATCTGTTTTTCTGTACTCAGGCCGGTGAGCGTCTCATTGGCGGCCATAGAATCCTGAAAAGCGAGGGCTGCCGTGGAATTGCTGCCGATCACGTTGGCCAATCCGGCGAGCTCGGCGGTGCTGGAGTGCCGGAACGCTATCCATTCATAGGTGGTGAAGGCGGAGCATGCCAGCAACAGGGCCGTGGTGCTGGTGAGCATGCTGATCAACAACAGTTTCTGCCGGATTGAAGAATTTTTGATTAGTGTCATCGTCTCGCCTTGAATGAATGCGGAGGCATGAAAATTAAGCTGGCCTCATCGCCGGCGGGCAGACATCTATCCTCGCCAGTCGATACTTCCATCGTGCATATCCAGCAATGGCCGCTTCCGGCGGCAAGGAGTTGCCGCTCGCAATCTGGACTTCCGTCGGCTTAGGGCTTTCCTCCAGGATCGCGGAGGCCGCCACAGGTCCGGCAATTCTTATGCTCCCAACCGGAAAAACTGGTTTGATCCGCAGAAACGCCTTCGGCGGCGCAGGCGGGCGAGCAGGGGGATCGCTGTTCGCGGGGCCAGAGCGGGTTACGATCTGGGAGAGGGCTAGAAGGCGGGAGCTGATCTTCAAGCGCGCTTTTTTTGCCGCCTCAAGATTAACCTTCAGCTTGACGTGTCCCGATTCAATGACGAATTCGATAATCCCTCCCTGGAGGGCAAAATCGGGAATGTCGCCGACGGTCAATACCGGGGCCTGAGCCAGGCTTTCCAACAGCTTTGCGGCTGGTTTGCTGTCCTGATCGAAAAAGATAATCTGACAGCTTTTCAAAGAAGAAGCACCGGCGAACCTGCGAATCACAACGGGGCGAGCCGGAGTTCTTCCGTTCGCGAGGGCTTCCAGGGCATCGCCCACAAGACTACCGCCTCCCCAGAAGCAGATTTCATAGGCTGAATTGGGAGAATCCTTGGCATCTGGCCATTCGGTGAAGTTGGTGAAGTTATAAAGAAAGGCAGCCATCACCTGGACGTCGGTGGGTCCAGACTGGGCTGATGAGAGAAAGGGGGCGTGCAGTAAAACCAGAAGGATCGCGCCGATGGAAGCCAGACGCGCAGCTCTGAATCGCTTTGCTGCGGCTACGCGCGGGATGGCTGAGAGTTGCGGCATTCGAACGTACTTGTGAGGAGCTAGAACCTCCACGTGACTTTCCCGTAAATACTTCGCCTGGCCGGATTCGTTCCGGTGATTAGTCCTGCGCTCTCAGTGTGGTGATCGTTGAGCAGGTTCTGCATTCCCAGACTGAACTCTCCGGATTCGGTGGCGTGCCATCCGATGCGTGCGTCCCACTGGGCATAGGCTCCCTGCGATGCGCTGGGTAAAGCCGAGACGGCACGCACGGCGGTATCCGCTTCCCATGAGCGCGCAAAATTGTAACTGGCCTGAATACGGAGCTGGTGGCGAGGGTCGAATCCGTTCATCCGTTGAGAGGAGACGTCCTCAACCGGCGACTTAATATTCATGTACAAGAAGCTGTATGCAGCGGCCAGCTTAAGGTGGCTGCTAGCCGTCCAACTCGTCATAAGCTCC
>DASZRZ010000351.1:0-1728 GCA_035548935.1 Terriglobales bacterium | reverse complement strand
CCCGCGAAAAAAGTCGAGCTACGGATGTAGCCCAGTATCTTCGAGCATCTGAACGATCCGGGGGCGAAGTCAATAAGTCAGTACGCTGCCACAACGACTATCGTTCATAGATACCGGTGCGGAGCACTAATGCTTCTCATTGACATCGTGACGTTGGTGTAACATCCTTTCTGTAAATTCGATTTGACTCAGCAGCGACATTAGTTGAGTGAGCGCTGGAATCGCCGGTTTGCCTGGTTGAGTTCTTGTTCTGGGCCGGAGCGGAGGGGCGCGCAGTTCAGCGCCCCGGGCGGAGGCCCAGAACAAGAACCGCCGGCCTTGTTTCGGCGGGCCCAATCTGTTTTCCTTTCTTTGGAAGTGCGAATTCTTCGGAAAGGAGACTGACGTGGCCCACCAGCCCGACTCTAACGTAATCGAAACAGTGGTTCAACTGCTTTGTGAATCCGGCCTGTCGCAGATGGCGGAGGCGGTGCGGATCATGCTGAACGAGGCAATGAAAATCGAACGCTCCCATGCGATCGGAGCCGACCCCTACCAGCGCAGTGAGGGCCGGCAGGGATATGCCAATGGGTTCAAAGCCAAGACGGTCGAGACCCGCCTCGGGTCGCTGGCCTTGCAGGTTCCGCAAACCCGTGGTGTGGACTTCTATCCCTCGGCCCTGGAGAAAGGCGTGCGCAGCGAGCGGGCGCTGAAACTCGCGGTTGCCGAGATGTATGTCCAGGGCGTATCCACGCGGCGGGTCACCGAGGTGATGGAGCAACTCTGCGGGCTCGAGGTGTCGAGCACACAGGTGAGCCGGGCCACCAAACTGCTGGATGAAGAGCTGACCGCCTGGCGGCGCCGGCCGATTGGCGAGATCCCCTATGTGGTGCTGGACGCCCGCTATGAAAAAGTGCGCCACGGCGGCTCTGTGGTGTCCTGCGCCGTGCTGATTGCCGTGGGGGTGGGGCCCGACGGTCATCGCATGTTGCTGGGCGTGAGCGTTTCTCTCAGTGAAGCCGAAGTCCATTGGCGCGACTTCCTCGGCGGCCTCCAGGACCGTGGCTTGCACGGAGTGAAGATGATCGTCAGTGATGACCATGTCGGGTTGAAGGCGGCCAGAGAAGCGCGTTTCGCCGGCGTGCCTTGGCAACGCTGCCAGTTTCACCTGCAGCAGAACGCCGGCCACTACGTGCCGCGGATTTCGATGCGCAGCGAAGTCGCCGCCGACATGCGCGCCATTTTCGATGCTCCGGATCGCGAAGAAGCCGACCGCCGCCTGAAGTTGACGGTGCAGAAATACGAGAAGACCGCGCCCAAACTCGCCGCCTGGATGGCGGCCGCCGTACCCGAGGGGCTGACCGTCTTTACGCTGCCCCCGGCGCATCGTCGACGGCTGCGGACATCCAATCTGATCGAGCGGCTCAACAAGGAAATCAAACGGCGGACCCGGGTGGCCACCCTGTTCCCCAACGAGGCTGCCCTGCTCCGCCTGGTCAGCGCAGTATTGATGGAAATCAGCGAGGAATGGGAAACCGAGAAGATCTACCTACGAATGGAAAACAGTGGCGCGATTACCCGGGAAGGATGAATTTACAGAAAGAACTTGACTCTATCGCAGGTGGCTCTTTGCTCGAAGCATCTTTAATCTCGCTCATATGATTCCTTCACATGTACGATTCTGCTTTGTCGGGGTCCGTCGTCGACTGATTGCTGCTTAGGTCAATTAACGTGCAACTCTGCCGAACG
>DASZRZ010000350.1:0-4600 GCA_035548935.1 Terriglobales bacterium | reverse complement strand
CTCAAGAATGGCCCGTATCTCTTCCGTGCCATAGGGCTTGCTGAGGTAGTCGAAAGCTCCCATGCGCATAGCCTGCACGGCGGTGGCAACCGTGGCGTATCCGGTTACGACAATCACCAGCGCGTTGGGACGCACATCCTTGATGACTCGCAGGGCGTCGAGCCCACCCACACCAGCCACGCGCAGATCGAGCAGCACCACGTCAATGGGATGAGATTCCAACAGCTTGTAGGCTTGCTCAGCGGAATCGGCCACAAAAGTATGGAAGCCAAGCATCTGGACCGCGTCGCGCGTGCTGTCGCGAACCGCGCGATCCTCGTCCAGAATGAGAACGTTGAGAAGGTTGGAACCGGGAATTTCCTGACCGGCAAGGGCTGTTATCTCAGATCCGAGCATTAGACGTTCTCCTTTGAAATCTCCCATCCATAGATGCCTCGATTCCTCTTTTGGAAAGCTCACAAGCAAAAGATATTCAAGTACTTGCAACCTCTTCCCAGGAAGAAATCGCCATAACGGTAATTCCTGAAATGGTAAAAATCTACTTATAACCGACTTGCCCTGGAGTGTACCCAGTCGATCTGGGATATTTTCCCACAATGGGAATTTATTGGGAATGCGTCAGGACGGCGCTGATTCGAAAGGGCGGACAAGTGTTCCTCCACCGCAACACTTGTCCGGCAACAGGGATGGCAGGCTGCGGGGTGGGCCTGTTAAGATGTGATTCAGCCGCGAGTTGCGGTGACGAACCCAGAAGCACCCCCCGCTATGTCAGGCAGGTTTTGCGGCGCCATATAGGGCGCCCGCCGGAGCAGCGTGCGGGGATACCGCCATTTCTGGGACGCGGAGAGATGGCCGAGTGGTTGAAGGCGCGCGCCTCGAAAGCGTGTATACCTTAACGGGTATCGGGGGTTCGAATCCCTCTCTCTCCGCCATTTCTGTACACAACTGGGAACGCCGGGCGTAGCCCATGAGCCTGATCAAGTCCAGGAAACGTGTCGCCGAGAGCGGCTAAGCTAGCCACGTGTCTTTGCAGGTTTGACGCCGTTGCAGGGGCCACCCTCGACCGCTCCCAATCTATTGTGTCCAAATGCGAATCTGGTGAGCGGAGGGTTGATAGCGGTGGAACTTCACTGTTTCGGCGCGAATTTATGACGAGCCGATCAAGTAGTTCGAAGTGCTTGAGACCAAATCAGCGACAGTGTTTTCCTTAGGAATTATCCGAACTCAGGTATTCGGATTTCCCATAGTCTCTTTACCGCCATCTTCAGCAACTAGAAAAGGTAAACCGCACCCGACTGGGCAGCCGAGTTGTCTGCCTGGTTGCCATTGATACCAGTCGCATTGCTGTCTTCAGCAAAAGCGCCCACTGCCAGAGTGCTACCGTCGCCACTGAGTGCAATTCTGGTGGCGAACTGATCGCTGGCACCTGTGTTCGATGCCTTAACATATGCCTGCTGGCTCCAGGTGGTTCCGCTTCGAGTAAAGACATAAGCTGCTCCTGCAGCCGGGGTCGAGTTATTCGCTTGGTTGCCATTGATTCCGGTAGCATTGCTGCTTTCAAAGGGAGCACCTACGGCCAGCGTGTTGCCGTCGCTGCTGAAAGCAACGGTAGTTCCGAACGAGTCCGCGGACTCGGTATTAGATGCCTTAACATAAACCTGCTGGTTCAAAACCCCTCCGTTAATGGTAAAGACATACACCGCTCCTGCCGCCGGGGCCGAGTTGTTCGCCTGGTTGCCATTGATACCAGTGGCACTGCTGGCTTCGCCCGGAGCGCCTACTGCCAAAGTTAATGTCAAAGTATTGCCGTCGTTTATGAGCGCGACGGCCGTTCCGAACAAGTCCGAGGAATCGGGGTTAGGCGCCTTAACATATCCCCGCCTGTCCCAAGTGAATTTGGTACGGGAGAAGAGATAAACTGCGCCTGCTTGCGGAGCCGAGTTATCTGCCTGGTTGCCATCGATGCCAGTGGCGTTGCTGGCTTCGCCTGGAGCTCCCACGGCAAGAGTGCTGTCGGTGCCGTAACCGATCGCAACACTCATACCGAAAAGGTCAAAGGCCTCGGGGTTACTTGCCTTCAGATAAGCATCCTGGAACCATGCTCCGCCCTGAGATTGCGGTCCAAGCGTGAAGACATAAACTGCGCCCGCCTGCGGAGCCGAGTTGTCTGCCTGGTTGTCGAGAATACCATTGCTGGCTTCGCCCGGAGCGCCCACTGCCAATCGACTGCCGTCGTCGCTGAGTGAAATGCTGGTGCCGAACTGGTCGCCCGTACCTGTGTTCGATGCCTTGACATATATCAGCTGGCTCCAAATGTTTGCGCTACGGGTAAAGAGATAAACTGCTCCTGATTGCGGAGCCGAGTTGTTTGCCTGATTGCCATTAATACTAGTCGCATTGCTGTCTTCAAACGGAGCAGCTACAGCCAGGGTGTTACCGTCGGAGCTAAGTGAGAGGGCAGCGCCAAATTGGTCGCCCGCCTCGGTGTTCGATGCCTTCAGATAAGCCTGTTGGCTCCAGGTACTCCCGCTGCGAGTGAAGACATAAACTGCTCCCGCCTGTGGAGCCGACACGTCCCCCTGGTTGCCATTGATACCAGTCGCATTGCTGGCTTCGCCGGGTGCGCCTACTGCCAATGTATTGCCGTCCCTGCTGAGCGCAACATTACCTCCGAAATTGCCGTTGGTCCTCGTGTTCGAAGCCTTAAGGTAACCTATTGCACTGAGCATTCCGGAGTTGATCGTAACCACATTCGAACGAGTACAACCAACGCTATTGCACGCATCCAGCGCAAAGCGGAGCGCCGCCCAGTTCACACCAGCGACACCAATGTCCAGGGCGGTATTGGTGGCAGTGCTCGCCAAGTCGCCACCTACCTGCGTAAACGTGGTCCCATCTAAACTCTGTTGTAGACGGTAGGTGTTAGCCGTGCTCACGGTCGCCCACGTAAACTGCAACTGCTTGAGCGTAAAAGCAACGTTCAGGGTAGCGGCGCCCGGGGGAGTTACCGGGGTGGAGTTTCCACCTGCTCCGCCCCCGCAGGCAACAAGGCCCAGAATCAGAATACTGAACGCCAAGACCATCGCAAGCCTACTCAACCTCATCGCGCCTCTCTTCCGCCAGGTACATATCCTGGGTGCTTCTTCATTCTGCGGCAAGTGGAACGTGCCCCTTACAAAAGCACCCATAGTAAACAATAAAAAGTTGCCAGTAATATCTACGGAATTCTGCACTAGGGTAGCTGGCCCGTCAAGTATCACATCACCGCCTCCCTTCAGATTGATGCTACCAAGTAGGAATATATTAGGGAGTAATACTTAAGTTTACTTAGGAGGCCAGATAACACAGGCAAGAGAACGAAAGACAGTTGGTTTTGGATTTAACTAAGTTTGCGGCGGATGATTCGATGACCTGGTTGCACGCCGCACACGCTACTGTTTCTGTAGAAATAAGGCGGATTAGTCTAAGATAGCAGCGTGGCGAAAACGTAGTGCCCATAATCATCGGCTTCGCCCTGACATTTTGTCTCCCGATATAGAATCATGCCATTCCATATGGCCGAGCGTTACGGGAAAGGAATACCGGGATGAGAGTGTCGAAGATCATTGGATTTATCTTGGGATTTATCTTGGGATTTATCTTGTTGGCAGGGATCGTGGCCGCCGTACCGGGCGCAAATCTCTACGCCCAGAATTCAGACGGCAGCACGGCCTCCCGTGATTCCAGCCGCCCTTCCGGAAAGCCGCTTCCCAAAGATGTTTACGCCGACTCCCGGAACCGCCTCCCCTTGCCGAAGCGCGAGGACATGGATGAAGAGGGCAGGAAAATCTTCGACCAGCTCACCCAGAAGTCGCCGTTGGCGGTGGGAATTGAGCAGCCCGGTGCGCGGCTTTACAGCCCGAAGCTTGCCAGGGCCATAGGAGAAAGCGCCCACTATCGCAAGTATCAAACCGGCTTGAGCAATCGCCTGCTGGAGGTCGCTGTGCTCACCACGGCGCGCGAGATGGACAGCCAGTACGAATGGACACAGTGGGAAGAGCACGGGCGCGACCCAAAGGATCCGCGCTTTATCGAACCGGCAATCATCGACATCATTAAATACGAAAAGCCACTGAAGGGTCTTGGCGAAAAAGAGGCCGCCATCATCCAATTCGGCCGGGAATTGTTCGGCCACAGAAACGTTTCTCCGGAAACATTCGCGCAGGTGCTGCGTCTGTTCGGGCGCCGTGGCACAGTCGATCTGTTCTGGATCATGACCGGCTATTCCTCTGCCTCCATCGAATTAACCGCATTCGATCAGCAGTTGCGGGAAGATCAAAAGCCATTGCTTCCACCTCGCGCCCGGATTCGTAAAGGCATCTGGGGTACTCCCCTTCCCATGGGACCGCCAGCTTCCGGCCTGCCCAAGGATGTCTTCGCCGACTCCAGAAACCGGCTCCCCTTGCCGAAGCGCGAAAACATGGAAGACGAGGAAAGCAAGAAGATCTTCGACGAACTCACCCGCAAGTCTGAGTTGGCCGTGGGGATCGAACAGGCCAGCGTACGTTTGCATAGTCCACGCCTTGCCAGGGCCGTGGGCGCCATGGCGCACTATGTGAAA
>DASZRZ010000349.1:0-27568 GCA_035548935.1 Terriglobales bacterium | reverse complement strand
CGTCCATAGGTGTACGCGGCCTGCATCTGCAGACCGTGGGAGAACTGCTTCCGGACAGTTGCCTGCAAGCTGTTGTACTTGCTGTCGCCAATGTTCAGAGCCGAGCCCAGTCCACCCGGTCCAAAACCAAGGTACGGAACGCGCAACGCAGCGTTGGCATTGGTGTTGGTGGTAATGCCGTTAATGGGATTAGTCGGGCTGGCCAAGCGCGCGGAATTAAGCTGATGCTCCAGAATGTTGATGATGGTTGAATCGGGAGCCTGATGAATTCCACGCGTTCCAACGTAGCCAACTTCCAGCACCCACTTGGGAAGGAACTCATACTGCATGTTGAGGTTCCACTCGTAGGTGGTTGGCGGGAGGATGATGGGATTGGTGAGGGTTACGCTCAGGTTCGAGCTAGCGCCAGTAGTGAGGTTCGCCCAGCGTGGGGTCCATCCCAGCCTTGCCGTTGGGTCATACGGTTGAGCCAGGCTGGAAGCAAAGTTGGCCGCGCCTGAGCGGGCAATTGGAACCGCGTAGGGAGTGTTCTGTTGCGTTCCCTTGTTGTAAACCGTGGAACCAATGCGGTCATAGAAGTAGCCACCACCACCGCGGATTACGAAGCGGTCGCTGGACAGCGGCTTCCAGGCGAAACCCGCGCGTGGAGCAAAGTTCTTGATCGAAGGACTGTTCTGGGTGGCGATGTCCTTGTTGTTTTGGTACAGGCCTCCTACCGGCGGGGCCGGGTAGGCGGCGAAGTTGAAGTTCGACGGCACTACATAGCCGGCAAGCGTTCCGGTTGCAGCTGACGTGCCCGGCACCGGAACTGTGTTGATGAGGCTGGGCCAGATCGTGGTGAGCGCACCGGCGTTGTCTCTTGCAAGTCCGTTATATTCCCACCGAATGCCCAGGTTCAGGGTGAGGTTGCTGAATACTTTGTAGTCATCCTGCAGGAAAGCATTGGACGAGGAAATCCGGTAATGGTGAATCAAGCCCTCGGGAGGGATGATGGAAGTTGTATTTCCCGTGTTGGCGATATTGCTGAACGCGCTTCCATTGGTCTGGCCAGCGGCTGCACTGGTGGCGCAAGCGGCATTGACCGTGGCGCAGCCAGGCAGGCCGATCAGGAAGTCCTGGAATGTGCTGAAGGTCAGAGTTCCAATCGCCACTCCCGGATTCGGCCAGTTCTGCCGGTCGCGTCCGTATTCAAAGCCGGCGCGGGTAGTGTGTTTCCCGTGGGACCATGAGATTTGGTCCGCCGCCTGCCATGAGGTGACCTTCTGAACGGTGGACAGATTGGCGCGTCCACCGAAAGCTACCAATCCGGTGATGGTGAAGGTGTCCAGAGTGTCGATCGAAGGAACGATCGAGCTGATTCCCACCTGGGAGTTAGTAAAGGGAACTCCATTACTCAACTCGGAGACCACGCGCTGGACTGAGAAGCGTCCTTCGTTGACCACGTTGTTCGTAAGGATGGAGGTGAGCTTGAGAACGGAATACTGTGTCTGGAACCAAACCTGTCCGGGGTTCCCGGGCAGGCACTGGCTGATGGCGGTTCCGGTTGCGGCGCATCCCATCGAGGCGTCGGTACGGTTTCCGCTGTAGGACCAGCGTCCGGAGAGCGTATTGCTGTTGTTCAGAAGGTAATCGAAGTTTCCGATTGCCTGATGCTCGGCATAAATCGCCGGAATGCTGAAAGTTGCGTTCTGATTGCTTCCCGTTGTGGACCCCGGAATGTAGTAGCTGCCGTCCGGGTTCTTCAACTGCAGAAGGTTCATGGCGATGGGATTGATATTGGAGCCGTTGCAGGCAACCTGAGTTCCGCCCTGCTGTGTCCTTCCCGTAGTTCCGGCATTGGCGGTGCCAGTTGGGCAAAAAGCCGCGCCCAGTGCAGTTCGGAAGGCAGCGGTGTTCGACCGGTCAATATTCGGAATACCTGGCAGCGTCGGGTTGGAATATCCCGCGGGGGCAATGCCGTTCTTCTGGCGCGTCTCCTGGAACGAGGTAAAGAAGAACAGCTTGTCTTTCTTCACCGGGCCGCCGATGGTTCCGCCGAACTGATGCTGATCCAGCCGTTGCTTCGTGTTATTGGGAGCGAGACTCTGCTTGCGGAAGTACTCGTTCGCGTTGAGCGATGTGTTCCGGAAAAACTCGAATGCCGTGCCGTGAAATTGATTGGTTCCCGACTTGGTTACCACGTTGACGTTAGCGCCGGGGTTGCGTCCGTAACCGGCGTCGTAAAGCGAGGTCTGAATCTTGAATTCCTGAATGGCATCGGGATTGACGATTCCGATTCCGGCGTTCGCGCCCGCGTCGGCCGTCTTTCCATTCGTGGTGGCATTGACGATCGAGGCTCCGTCCATCGAGTAGTTGTTCTGCACCGATGTGGAACCGTTCACGGAGATGTCCTGCGAACCTCTACCCAGGTTGGCTGCGTTGAATACGCCGGTCTGGGCGCCAGCCGAAAGGCCGAGGAGGTTTGTGTAGTTGCGCGACGTTAATGGCATCTCCGTCATGACCTTGGAATTGACGACTGTACCCACAGTCGAGGTCGCGGTCTGTACGGCTTCTGCCTGGCCGACAACTTCAACCTGCTGCGTCTGGCCACCGACGGAGAGCGTCTGGTCGAGCACGGGGGTTTCCGTAACGTTCACGGTAACGGACGGTACCTCGGCGGCACTGAAACCAGCGGCTTCAAACCGCACTTTGTAAGATCCCGGCGCCAGAAAGCCAAACTTGTAGCTTCCCTCGGCAGTCGTCACCGTGGTGCGCGACTGGCTGGTGCCAATGTTGGTGGCCGTAACCGTGGCATTTGGAACCACGGCGCCCGAAGAATCTTTTACCGTACCCGTCAGTCCGCCGGTTGCGGCTGTCTGGCTGAATAGCGATGCGGACATGGCGATGAAAACGAAAAACAGGACGAGACTGCTTAAGACCGCAGCACGCACGTGTCGTTGTTTGTAGCTGAACATTGTCATAACGCTTCCTCTTAAATGTCGAACTTGATTGGGTTTGTTGCCGGCTTCTTTGGTGTCTGAGGCCAGTCGTTATGGCGACGTTAAGCTCGCGGGAGTGACCTTGAAAGCATCCGGGACGGGGCACTCGGAACTTAACGGCAATTCAGCTATATATTTCAGTTCTCCCAAACAATCAATTGTTATTTACACTTTAGTTGAATGGCACCACCAAGGTGGTTAACGGGTCCGTGGTTTGTGATTGACCATAAAGTATTGTTATGGAATGACTTATAGGATTTTTATGTGTGCAAAAATGGGTAGAGGATTCAGCCGGGTGATACACTTCGCGCGGTCTAACGGCACTTTTAGGTAATGGGCTGCCGTTACTGAGGCAAATCCAAACAGATCGTTGTGAGGAGGATGGAATGTCGAAAGGCAGATTGAAGAAGATAATTCTTACCATTGCGGTTTTTGCGCTCTCAGTCGCCGGGAGTGCCGCCGAGGAAAAAAAATCCGCCAGGGCTTCCGGGAATAAGAAAGCCGCGTCGGAGCCCCTGCCTGTCCTGTACTTCTCCAGCGAGCAGACAAACGCCAGCTTCGAAAAAGGAAGCACCCTGTTCGACGGAGAACACTTCAAGCGCCATTATTTCGTGAATACCAGCCGGCGCGACAAGCCCGGAACTCCCGAACTCCACATGCTGTTTACCGACATCGTTTACGTAATGAAAGGTTCGGCAACGGTGGTCACCGGGGGCAAGATGGTGGATCTCAAGACGAACCTTCACTTTCCCAACGGAGAGCCTTATCCCAAGGACGAACTTCGCGGAGGAAGGATCATTGGCGGAGAATCGCGCAAGCTCAGTGTCGGAGACGTGATTATTATCCCCAACGGCGTGCCGCACGCTTTTACGGAAGTGGAAGCTCCATTCTGGTATTACGTGGTGAAGGCCCGTTAAGGCATCGCGGGTAAAACAAGGGAGCCCGCCAGTCCTCATTGCGAGGCGGCGGGTTTGATCACGTTTTCTTCGAAGATGGCGTTGTCGCCCTCTGTACAGATGGACTCTATGAGCCGCATACCGGATTGCAGCTTGAAGATCTTCTTGAGTCCGCCCCAGGGCTTGTCACCCCAGACCTTGGGATCGTAGTAAGTAGCGTCGAGTTCGAGCGTGGACGCATCAACGCGGCGCCAGCGCTCGACCAGATGGAAGGCATCGCTCATGCGGTGCCCCACGCCCACAGGCTCAATCAGCGTCTTGCCATTGAAGCCAATGGTATCGACCACCAGCGTATTTCCCTCCCACCTGCCGGTCGAATCTCCCATGTAGGTCAGTTCGAGATCCCGGGGATGGTCGCGGTTGAGCCAGATCGTCCGCCACTCATGATGTGCCTCGAAGAACTGGAATATTCTTCCCCGGGCAGCCACCAGCTCAAAGGGTGATAGCTGCGTATGCCAGAATTGCGCCGGCACGCCGATGGGATCGCAATTCGGTTTGGTTGCGGCCATGGCATGCGAACCGTCTGCACCCGCCCCTGTGGAATTCCCGCCGCCCATCATATTTCCCACCGGGATGCCCTTATTCAGCAGATTTTCTACGGCCCACGCGGTGAGAGGAGGTTCGGGCTGAGTATGCTCTGGTAAATGGCAGGTCTGGCACTTGCTGGCGTCCCCCTTGCTTCCTCGGGCCATGAGCTTGCCGGAACCGGGCTCTTCCACCCACCACACACCGTTCAGATCGCGGGGATCGAATCGTGGCTTCCGATGTGGCTGCGCCGTGGAATGGGATATCCATGGCGAAAAAAGAAAAACCGCCACCAGCAGAAAAGCGAGTGGCGGAATTGCATTCCTTCGCACAGAAATTCCTTTTGTACTCCGAATGCTTACTCTGGACTCTCAGGCGGCCTGCTGCCTTGCTGGTCCAAAAGGTTCGCGGGCTTGTTCCCGCCGGGAGCATCGGTCTTCAGCGCCGGGTCGGTGACTACGTTGTCGTAGTCTTGGTACTCCCGCAGGCTGCAGATGAACTCCTGGAAGTCTTCCTTTGGCACCCGGTGATAAAAGCGGCTAAAGCCCGGCCACGACTTGTCTCCCCACGCCTTGGTGTCATAGAGGGTCATCTCAATGGTGAGATGATCCTTGTCCAGAAGGCGGATGCGTTCCACCAACCGGAAGGCATCGCTCTTTTTGTGGCCCACATTCTGGGTGATCATCGTTTTACCGTTGTAGCCAACAGTGTCGACCACCAGAGTGTTCCCCTCCCAGTGAGCGATGGAGTGACCTTCGTAGGTAGGCTCGACCTCTTCGGGATGTTTGCCGTTCATCCAGAAGGTGCGCCACTCACGGTGATAGTCGAACATCTGGAAAACCCGGTCGCCTTCCGGGGTAAAGACCAACTCCATGGCGCCATTCCGCGGGTAATCGTAAACCGCCGGGGAAGACAGAGGTTCGCAATCCCTGCCTGGATATTCTCCCTCGGCTACATTCGCGGGTACCCCGTTCTGGTCGGTAAGAAAACAGGGCTGGTGCAAGTCAGAGCAGAGTTTTCCCGGCGTGTTCCATCCTGGCACGTGCGTTCCGTCGAGAGAATCGTGGGCGATTGCCTTATACAGAAGGTTTTTCTTGCCCCATTCCGACAAGGGTGGCTCGGGAACTTTCTGGTCGAAGCTGCCGATACCTTCGAATCCCCGGTGGCGGGCATCTCCCAGCCACGGACCACCGATGTCGCGTGGATTGAACTTTTTGTCCGCGCTAACAGATGGTTTTTTGTTGCCGGCTGGTTTGCTTTTGGTGGTTTGTCCGTGGGCAAGGGGCGTAAACGCCAATCCTGCCACAACAAGGAGCCAACCTGAATTACGAAATTCCATTACTCCGCTACCCCCAGGCACAAGATGTATGCATCCTTAATTGCTACAGGAATTGCTACAGGGCGGACGGAAAAAATTGTTTCCTGTGCCGCCCTGAAACTTGGTTCTTTTCCGTTCGCCTAATTCCCTGGTTCATTCGGCGCTGTTTTACCTGGCAGGGCGTGGCCATCCGGGAAGACAACCTTGATCAGCACGCCCACGGGCGCACCATTTTTCGACGGATGAAAGCTGATCGTCAGATCATCTCCGGGCTTAATCGAGTTAAACGCCCAACCCGCGGCCTTCATTCCGCGCACGGCCGGTCCGGTTTCGAGGGTCCAGTGCTCGACGACGCCAGCTGCGTTTTTGGTATCAAACATTACACGAGAGTGGGGATTCGCCAGTGTGAAGCTGGTGATCGTGCCCTTTACTGTGCGGCTCGCAGTCATGTCGTAAGCGCCATATCCATGGTGCGCGAACACAGGAGCGCAAAACAGTAAAACCCCGGCCAAGATTAAGAAAAATTTCCTGTTCATTCTGGTCCCCCAATTTAGATACTTTCCTTAGGATTCCAATGCACTCGGCACCCTGCAGGGAAGCAAAGATTCACTCAATAATGAAAATACGAAGTTTGGAAAGCTGCGAATTCGCTCCAATTTATAGCACGATCTTTCCACGGCTGCCATTTTGGGAAGGCCGCATTCTCGACCTGAACTGATTGCCTGGGCGGCATGCAGGTCGTTCCCGGCGAAGAGTTGGAAATACTCCGGGAAGCATGTTTTTTTCGTTGTGATCAGCCTCATTTCGAACTATCGTCCCATCGGAATGAATTCAGTCTTCATAAAAGCCGCTACTGCTATTCTATTACCAAGTACGACTTTAGTGGTATATTTCGCACTCCTTGGTAACCAACGACTGACCGGCAGGGTTTGTGTCCACGGCCTTTGCCCACTCTCACTGCGCTTCTAAATGAAGAAAATAAAAGGACGACGTATGCAGAGCTTAGCCGCAAAAAAAGTTGTTCCGTTCCTTATGTTGTACGTTTTCGCGCCGGTTGTACTCCTGACGGCTTTCTCCTCAGGCCAGACAGCACCGGGTCAAAACAAAGCCCCCGGAACCCGCACAGCAGTTTCCGGCTCACCAGGTCAGGTCGCAATCGATCAGGACGACATCGGAGGGGTGGTGACCAGCGCCAAGGGTCCCGAAGCCGGCGTTTGGGTTATTGCCGAGACCAATGAGCTGCCGACCAAATTCCGCAAGATCGTCGTAACCGATGATCGGGGACGCTACGTGATTCCCGATCTGCCCAAGGCCACTTATAAGGTGTGGGTGCGTGGCTATGGTCTGATCGATTCGGGAGCCGTGAGCGCCAATCCCGGGCAGCATCTTGCTCTGAAAGCCGTAGTTGCTCCCAACGCCAAGGCAGCCGCTGAATATTACCCGGCGAATTATTGGTATTCGCTGCTTGATGCGGCTCCCAAGAGCGCCTTTCCCAAGACTGTAACCATGCCTCCGGATAAGCTGCCCTATACGCGCGGAGCAGGCAGCCTTCAGGCGCACGAGCCGATCCCTGATGGGAAAATGGAGAAGAATGTGGTGGAGACCCAGGCGCACTGGGTGGCTACCATGAAGAATTGCGCGATCTGCCATCAGATGGGCACCAAGTTCACCCGCGAAATCGAGCCCAGCCTCGGGACTTTCGATTCGTCGGCCCTGGCCTGGAACCGCCGCATCCGCATGGGCCAGATCGGAAGCAGCATGGTCGGCATGCTGACTCCATTGGGCCTCGATCAGGCGGTTGCATCTCTTGCCAACTGGTCGGACCGTATCGCGAAAGGCGAGGTTCCCCCGGCTCCGCCGCGTCCTTCCGGGGTGGAACGCAACCTTGTGATCAGCATGTGGGATGTGGGTAACGCAATCACCTTTGGCCACGATCTCTACACCACGGACAAGCGCCATCCTGAATCCAATGCCTACGGCCCGGTGTACCTGGGCGACTTCAATAGCGGGGACCTTCACGTTCTCGACCCCTTGAAGAACGCCGATCATTCGGTGAAGCTGCCGGTTAGCGACATCCTGCCGATTGGCGGCCACGCTCTTCATCCCATGGAATTCCCCTCGCTCTTCTGGGGTGACCAGGACATCTACGAGGAGAAGCAGCAGACCGAGGTGAAGAACGTGGATACCAAGGGCCGCCTGTGGATGGGAACCATCTTCCGTCCGCCGGTGGAAAATCCCCCCTGGTGCCAGGAAGACTCCGGCAATAAATTCTCGAAGTACTTCCCGCTCAGCTCCAGTAACCGGCAGGTCGCCTACTACGATGGAAAGACCAAGAAGGAAACCTGGGTCGATACCTGCTTCGGCAACCACCACGCCGCCTATGGCGAAGATGCCGATGAGACCATCTACTGGGTGGGATCGGGCACGGTGCTCGCCTGGGTCAAGCCTGCGGTTCTCGATCGCGGAGGCACCGACGAAGAGGCTCAGGGATGGTGTCCCGCGTATTACGACATCAACGGAGACGGCAAATATCAGAAGTCAGCCGACAAGCTCGTTCCCAACAGCGGCTACTACATTGCCTACAACCCGGTGGATAAGAGCGTCTGGTACACGCTGCCCAAGGTTCCCGGCTCGATTGTCCGCATGGATATTGGCTCGAACCCTCCGGAAACCTGCCACGCCGAGGTCTACGATCCTCCTTTCTATAACCCCAAGGCCCCAGGCCAGCTGGGATTCCTGCCCCGTGGCATCGATGTGGATCGCAACGGCCTTGTCTGGGTCGGCCTTGCCGGCAGCGGACAGCTGGCGACCTTTGACCGTTCCAAGTGCAAGGTCCTGAGCGGCCCCGAGTCTTTCGACGGCCAGCACTGCGTCGAAGGATGGACGCTCTATAACGTTCCCGGACCGCAGATGAAGAACTTTACTGAGTCGGGGAGCATCGACTTCCTTTACGGTACGTGGGTCGACCAGTACAACACGCTGGGACTGGGCAAGAACATCCCCATCGCCAACGGCACGGGATCGGACTCGCTGCTCGCCTTCATTCCCGAAACCAAGAAGTGGGTCGTGCTGCGTGTTCCTTATCCGTTGGGCTTCTTTACGCGCAACGTTGCCGGACGCATCGACGATGCCAACATAGGTTGGAAGGGACGCGGTCTCTGGGCGGGCAATGAGGTCCGGAACCCGTGGCACATCGAGGGAGGGAAGGGCACGCGCCCCCAGGCCGTTCACTTCCAGTTGAGGCCAGACCCGCTGGCGAAGTAAGAGCCAGCAAGGCTGTGAGAAATGGGACGCAGGATATTTATCCTGCGTCCCATTTTTTTGTTCGCACGGGTGCTTTTTTGCTGTTGGGCAAGGCGGGTGTGTGCCGGACCATGTCCGTTACACTTGATGTCCGGCATGTCCGCCACACTGGATGCGCGCTTACTTAATAGACTCGTCGCTGATGGGCTTTTAGTCCTTCTGCGATGTCGACAACGAGTGGCCATCGGGGAAGACGACTTTGACCAGCACGCCTACAAGCGAGCCATTTTTCGCGGGATGGAAGCTGATCGTCAGCTCGTTGCCGGGCTTAAGGGAGTTAAATGCCCAGCCCACGGACTTGAGGCCCCGCAGTGACTGGCCGGTCTCCAGGGACCAATGCTCAATCACTCCCGAGGAACTCTTGCTGTCGAACGTCAGCCGGGCGTGCGGGTTTGTAAGAGTAAAGCTTGTTATTGTGCCCTTCATCGTGCGGGTCGAAGTCAAATCGTAGGCTCCGTATCCATGGTGCGCGAGCAAGGGGGTGCAGATCAAAAGGACGGCCAGCGGTAAGAGGAACTTCCTGTTCATTCCCGTTCTCCAAATAAGCCGGATTCTGTGAAAAAGGTACGCGTGGCCTTCGCCCCGCGTACCTTTTTATGCTGCTCACGAGCTCTGGTTATCTTCCAGAACGCTTACTTCTAGAACACATACTTCAATGCGAACTGCACCAGTCTTGGGTTGACCGAGGTAGCGGTAATCTTTCCGAAGGTTGCGTTGGAAAGATCCAACTGCCCGCCCGTGGGATCCGCAAACTGGGTGTGGTTAAACAGGTTGAAGAATTCGGTCCGGAAAACCAGGTTTGCACCCTCGTGGATGCCGCCGACCTTCGTTACCTTTTGCAGTGTGGCGTCGAAGTTTAACTGTCCGGGTCCCAGAACGGTTCCCAAACCGCTGTTTCCGTATCCAGTTCCGTTACCGATCACCGGGACGGTTCCGAATGCGGCCTTGTTGAAGTAAAGGGTATTGATCGTAGCTCCCAACCGGTCATGAATGTCGCCCGAGGTGGCAACATCATGCCGGGTCATGCCCGGGGCATACTGCGCAGTGGATTGTACAGAAGACGCGCCACCGAAGCCGTAGATCGTTCCTCCACGGGTGTCAACGATGGTCAAGGGGTCGCCGTTCTGAATCACGGTTACACCCGAGAGGCTCCATCCCTCGGCTATCTTGCCCAGCACTCCCGTCATGTGGCCGAAGGGCAGATCATAGCTGTAGTTGATCGCCAACCGCTGCGGGCGATAGGCCGCGTTTTGCCCGTAGTTCGAGACCAGCGGGTCGTTGTAGTTGTTAAAGATCGCGGTATCGAAAGACCGGCTGAACGTATAGGCGGCCTGCATCTGCAATCCGTGGGAGAACTGCTTACGGACCGTAACCTGCAGACTGTTGAATTTGCCATCACCGTCAGCCAGGCTGACGCCAAGGCCAGCAGGCCCGAAGCCCAGATAGGGGACTCGTACCGAAGCGTTGGCCGTAGTGTTGGTAGTGATGCCATTGACCGGAGCCGTAGGGCTAGCCAGCAGAGCGGCATTGATCTGCCGCTCGGTGTTATTCGTTACCGGTATCTGGTGAATGCTGCGGCTGCCCACATAACCGATTTCAAGCAGCCACTTGGGCAGGAACTCGTACTGGATGTTCAGGTTCCACTGGTAGGTTGTCGGGGTCGGATAGTCCGGAGTCAGCGCCGTCTGGTTCAGGTTGGAACTGCTTCCTGTCTGCGTTGTTGTGTTGATCGACGCAGTGCGCGGCGTCCATCCCAGCGTGATGCTGGGATCGTAGGGGGTAGCGAGGCTGGCAAAGTAGTTTGCCGTGCCGGAGCGTCCCACTGTCACCGCATAGGGCTGGCCCTGCTGGCCCGACCGGGTGACATAGATGAAGCTCATGCGATCGTAAAAGTATCCACCTGCGCCCCGTACTACGAACTTGTCGCTGTTGAAAGGCTTCCAGGCAAAGCCCGCCCGGGGAGCGAAGTTCTTAATCGAAGGACTGTTCTGCGTATTGATGTTCTTGTTGTTCTGGAAAACACCCGGAACCGGTGGTGTTGGTTCGGTTGCAAAGTTGAAATTGGCAGGCACAACGAATCCGGCCAGCGATCCGGTTGTTCCCGGATTCGGAACCGTGCTGATCAGGCTGGGCCAGATATTCGTGAGATGCCCGATTGTGTCGTAGGGCAATCCGTTGTACTCCCAGCGCATTCCCAGGTTCAGGGTCAGATGGCTCGATACCTTGTAGTCATCCTGCATGAATGCGGAAACTCCAATGGCGCGGTTGTAGTGAACAATTCCGATTGGAGCGGTAAGGGAAGTTGACGTCCCCGAGCTGGAGATATTGCTGGTGAAGGTTCCGTTGGTGGTTCCCGCAGCTCCGCTGGCCGTGCAGGCAGCGGTCAACACCGTGGGAGCGCAGCCCGGCAGTCCCATCAGGAAGTCCTGGAAGGTCTGGAAGGTCAGCGAACCAATGGGAGCCGTATAGACGTGAGTATTGTCGCGTCTGCGGTCGAACTCGAAGCCGGCGCGCGTGGTGTGCTTTCCATGCGACCACGAAATCTGGTCAGCCAGCTGCCACGAGGCAGAGTAGTGGTTGTTCCCCAGTGCGGTTCTTCCTCCCCACGTCATCAGTCCGGTAATCGCAAAGGTATCCATGATGTCCATGGTCGGAACAAGCGACCTGATTCCCACCTGCGAGTTGGTGAACGGGACTGTGTTCTGGGGTTCGGTTACACCGCGCTGAAAAGAGACGCGCGCTTCATTGACCACCGTGTTCGAGAGGATGGAAGTGAGCTTGGTAACCGCATATTGAGAAGAGTTGCGGAGAATTCCGCCACTTCCCGGCAGCGACTGCGTAATGGTTGTGGAGGTTGCGCTGGCGCCAAACGGAGCCAGGGTGTTGTTTTCGCTGTAAAACCAGCGTCCCGTCAGCGTGTTGTTCTGGCTCAGCAGGTAGTCGAAGTTCCCAACAGCCTGGTGTTCTTTATAAATCGCCGGAATGCTGTAGTTGACGTTTTGGTTGTTTCCGTTGGTGGAGCTGGGAATAAAGTAGCTGCCATCGGGGTTCTTTAATTGCAGGATGTTGATGGCAACTGGATTGATATTCGATCCGTTACAGGCAACCTGAGTGCCTCCAACCGATGTCCTGCCAGTGGTTCCAGGAGCAATAGCACTACCGGTGGGGCAGAAGGCTGCGCCCAGCGCCGTACGGAAGGCCGCTGTATTTGACCTGTCGCCTTGGGGTATGCCGACCAGAACTGGATTGGCAAGACCCGCTGCCGAATTCCCGTTCTTTTGGCGCGTCTCCTGAAACGAGGTAAAGAAAAAGAGCTTGTCTTTCTTGACCGGACCGCCAAAGGTGCCGCCGAACTGATGCTGATCCAGCCGCTGTCTTGTGTTGTTGGGAGCGGGCGACTGTTTGCGGAAGTACTCATTGGCATTCAGCGAGGTATTGCGGAAAAACTCGAATGCCGACCCGTGAAAGTCATTCGTCCCCGACTTGGTCACTACGTTTACGCTCGCACCCGGCTGGCGTCCGTAACCCGCGTCGTATCCGGAGGTCTGAATCTTGAACTCCTGAATCGCGTCGGGGTTCACAATTCCCAGTCCGGCGGCTCCCGCGCTGTCCGTTACGGTGCCTCTTCCGGAAAAGCTGTTTACCGGGGCGCCATCCTGCTGATAGTTGTTCTGCGCAAAGCTGGAGCCGTTTACGGAAATATCCTGTGAGCCTCTGCCCAGGTTGGCTGCGTTGTAAACACCGGTATTTGCTCCGGGAGCAAGTCCAAGCATGGTGGTGTAGTTGCGGGCCGACAAAGGAATGTCGGTCAGTGTGCGCCCGGCTACAACCGTGCCCACTGTTGAGCTGGTGGTCTGTACCGTCT
This sequence comes from Terriglobales bacterium, assembly GCA_035548935.1. Classification (GTDB taxonomy): domain Bacteria; phylum Acidobacteriota; class Terriglobia; order Terriglobales; family Acidobacteriaceae; genus DASZRZ01. Next base: position 14,623 of record DASZRZ010000349.1, on the reverse strand, counting down.
CGGTTTCGCCCTGAACCTCAACCTGCTGCGATTGCCCGCCCACCGTCAAGGTCTGGTCGAGTACCGGCGTCTCCGTCACGTTGATCGTGATCAAGGACACCTCTGCCGTGCTGAATCCCGCGGCCTCAAATTTCAGCCGGTAGCTTCCAGGAGGCATGAATCCCAGTTTGTAGGTGCCGTCCGGGCCAGTGGTCACGGTACGCGCCTGATTGGTTCCGTTGTTGGTGGCAATAACTGTGGCGTTTGGAATCACCGCGCCGGAGGCGTCCTTCACAGTTCCGGTCAGCGCACCGGTCGACGCCGTCTGGCCGAGCATTGACGCTGCCAGAATTGCAATGGAAAGCAACACGAGTGCTGCATTTCGAAAGCCCATTTTGCTGATAACAGCAAGTTTCATGCTTCTTGTTTGCATACATCTAGTTTTCATGGAGATTCTCCTTAATTCTGGCAAGGCATCTTGTAAAAGCGGCACCAGTAAGGTGCACGAAGATGTGCAAAATGCTTCAATTTGGGAACTAATCTTTGTGAGTCAGAAATGAGCCTGAAAATCCCAGCCATCGTAGGGGCTGGTTCTAACATGCGGGGCTTTTAACTTTTTCCACCGGGCGGTTCCCGCTCCAACCCAGCGTTTGCGTGCCTGAAACTGCGGTTACGGAAGGGCTTTCTATGTACTGAAACAGGGCGTAACTCAGCCCGCTGCGTACTGTATCTCAAAGAATGAAAGACGGACAACACCACGTAGGTGGTGTTGTCCCGGATTCGACATACAAAAATGCACCATCCTTGGGGCTGGCGGGATGGCCGCCAAAATGGTTACCGAAGGCCGTGGACTCTTACTCTATTAGGGCTTAGTACTCCGGTTAGCTGTCCGGTAGGACAGGATTTCTTTAATTTCTATGTGATACCGGCTTACCGGCCGGGCACCTTTCGAGATTAGGAGGAGTGGAAGTTCCAGAGCTGGCAAAGGGGCCGCCTTCGGGTGGCCCTTTGCTATTCGGATTTCATTGTTCGCGAGTCAAGCCACTCGTAAAGCCGCCGCATTCCGCGCACCTCCGCTCCGGGACCTTTAATGTCCGGAAAATAATCCTGATGGGAGACTAAATCGATGGTGCGGGCCGCATCCTCAGCGGAGAGACCTTCTTGTTTCAGCTTTGCGCCTTTCGCCACCACGTCGGAGAGATAACCCTGAAAGGCCGTAATCAGCTCCTTGCCGGTAAATGCCGTGCCTTGACCGGGAAGCACGGTGTTGAAGTCGAGCTGCTTCAGCGCATCGAGTGTGACGATCCATTCGTCGAATTGAGCATCGCCCATGTAGGCGATGCGGGATTCCATCAGGTCGCCCGTACAGACGATCTTCTCTTTCGGAAGATAAACAACCGTGTCGCCATTAGTGTGGCCGCGCCCAAGAAACAAAAGGTGTACCTCGCGCCCGCCGAGATTGAGCTTCATCTGCTTCGTATAGGTGAGGCCGGGAGGCGTTGGCTTGATCTCCTCCAACTCCTGCACGCTCTGCTTTGCCCCGCTTAATTGCTGGGCCAGCGCTGCCTTGCGCGTTGGATCCGCTTCGGCGGCAATCTGATTTTCCAGATTCTGAACCGCGTTGACTGCATTCACCCGGTAGGTTTTGAAGGGTTCGCGTTCCAGCACCCTGAGATTTTCAATCGCGTATTTAACGTATTCATGGGCAACGATGCGGGCCTTTCCCGCATAGACCTGATTGCCATCGGTGTGGTCGTAATGGAAGTGCGTATTCACCACATAACGCACGGGCTTGCTGGAGACAAGCTGAAGGTCTTGCAGAAGGCCCCGGGCGGCCGCGGGACTGGTGCCGGTATCGACCACCATCGCTTCGCGAGATCCAATAATCACCGTGATGTTGCTCCCGGTGACCATGGTTCCGGTTCCTCGGGCGAGATAAACACCCTGCGTGATCTCCTGAAAACTGTAGACCTTGCCTGCAATTGCAGCGGCTGGCGCGCCCGATTGGGGCGCGGCGGAGTGTCCTTGAGCAGGCAGTCTTTTAGCCGGAAGTCCGATGAAAGAGCCGGCGATGAAAATAAAGAAGAGGACAAGAATTGCAAATCGCGTCTGCGCGGTCTGCAAGAAGGACTTTTGAGTCGGGGTCGTTTGGCCGTTCATTCCGCCGTCTCTTATAGCACGGGGAGGTTGGCAGCCGTGACCGGAATTGCCGCCATGGCTCGAAAGAGGTACGGCAATTCTTTTTCGATCTGATTTTGGTGCGCCACCCTGCCGCCCGGCTCCGCATCTTAGCTTGCTTGAAAGCGAACTACGATAAAGGAGCGGACACCATGGAATCGAACTCTGAAGTTGTGGATGTACTCCAAAAATTGATTGAAACCTGCAAAGACGGCGAAATGGGATACAGGGATGCAGCAGAGCACGTTACCCAGCCTCACCTGCGAACTTTGTTCACCCAGCAGAGCACCGAGCGGGCGCGCTTTGTCCGGGAGTTGGAGGCCGAATTGGCTCGGACGGGCGAACCAGTGAAGAAGGAATCGGGCTCCGTTTCCGGGGCAATGCATCGAGCCTGGATCGATCTGAAGTCCAACCTCGGCGCCGGAGATAAGAGCATTCTGGCTTCCGTGGAGCAAGGCGAAGACAATGCCAAGGCCGCTTATGAGGAAGCACTGGAGACGGAGCTTCCGCCCCAGACGCTGGCTGTTATCCGGCAGCAGTCCCAAAGCATTCGCAGCGCTCATGACAAAGTAAAGTCGCTCCGAGATAGCGTGGCGGCATAGCCGGTTCTTCCCGGCAGGAAAATCCCCCCGGACCGGGTGGCCGGGGGTAGTTTCCATAACCCGTACCGGCTTCTGAAAAATTCATCAGCTTTTAAACAGAGCACACGGAGCCTGTACGTATACTGCGGAAGTCATATCCCACCCCTATTAAAGCCTCCGGTAAGCCGCGCTCGCGAACTTTCCGGAGGCTATTTTTTTGTCTGCTGAGGGAAGTTCACTACTACAATCCCAAAGCGCTGGCCGTCCTGGTTCCGGGACGTTCACGCGACTCGTGGGTCGCGGGTATCGAACACGTTGGGGGGCTCGAATGAACGAGATCTCGAACGGTGGGATTTCGAAAAATGATACGCGGCCCAATTTGGGGAGGTCTGCAATGCCAGAAAGTGTGTCCCGCCTTTGGGTGGTGATCCTGTCAATGGCATTGTCTGCCCTGGCACAGAACAGCGGCGGCAGAACTTTGGCGGAGAAGAAGCCGTTTAATCCGCGCAATCTTGATGGCGTCTGGCTCGGCGAAAACCGTCAGGGCAATAATCCGTTTGCCAATCCCGTACCGGAGCCTCCGTTAACGGAATGGGGAAAGCAGCACCTTTTATACAAGTCGATCTCTCATGATTCGCTGGAAGGCACGCTCGCCGATCCGAACAAGGCTCCTCAACCGGGAGTTGTCTATGACGGGCAGCGGCGCTTCTTTACCACGGATCAGAATGGCGTAACGGTCAACGACCCCACTGGCGAGTACCCGGCCAAGGACTGTGAGCCACGATCCACGCCAGCCATGTATGACTATCCCGTGCTGGGAGCCATTGAATTGGTGACCAAGGGGGATCGGATATTCCAGTTGGTGGAATATTTTCGCGGATGGCGTACATGGTGGTTGAACAGGGAACATCCCAAGGACGTCGAGCCAAGTTATGAGGGCCACTCCATCGCAAAATGGGAGGGGGACACTCTGGTGGTCGATACCGTTGGCTATAACGGAAAAACCATGATCAGCGGATCGGTGGGGCACCGTAAGAGCGATGCGTTCCGCCTGGTGGAGCGCTTCCGGCGAGTGGATCACGATCACCTCGAACTGGAGATGACCTACTACGATCCCAAAGCCTGGGGTGATAAGGCGTGGACGGGATTCCACAAATACTACAAGCTGATACCGAAAGAAGAATTTCAGGAATATATCTGTAGTCCGGTGGATTTCAAGTCCTACGACAAGGAAGTGACCGATAGGTGGGACGAAAGCTTGAAACCCGGAGAATAACGGCGATCAATCCGCGTTAAGTTACCGGGGAGTGAAGACAAATTTGACATCAACCTTGGAAGATACAGGTTGGCCATCAATGGTGGCGGGCTCGTAGCGCCACTGGAGCAATGCCGTCTTGGCTGCCTGGGCCAGAATCGGCGAACCACTTACGACCTGCACCTCGGAGGGACGTCCGGTGCGATCCACAATTGTGGAGAGCACCACGGTTCCGAAGGCATTACGCGAGGCTGCGGGATACACAGGCTCCACCCGGCGGATCAATCTTGCGTCAACGGGAGCTCGCCCAGCGGGGCGCGCCGCCGATAAGCGCGGTACAGCGCTCGGAGAGGGAAGCGCCAATGACGCGGTGCCCGCCCCAATGTATACCTGTGGTGGTTGCACCGGCTCTTCTGATTTGACTGGCAGTGCCGATGGCATGCGAATCGCTTGAATAACCCGGGGATTCGAGGCTCCTCGGCTATCGGCTGGCTTTGCTTCCGCCGTCTTTTCTGCTGGTGCCGGGGGCGTAGGATTGGGTGGATTTAAGCTCACGCTCTCAATCGGACGCGCTGCCGTTACACTCGGTTTTGCGGCTACAGCCGCAGTTGCAGCTACGTTTGCAGCCGGAACGGCTTGGGTTGCCGGTGCTTTGGTTGAAGGTGAGGATTGGACTTCCATCTTCCCATTGATTTTGTTCTGTGCTGCCGGTGTGGCTTGCGACTTCACCGGTGTGAGCACGGGAGCAGGAGCCGGCGGCATTACCGTGCGGACGGCCTGCGATGCCTCCTCTTCACGGTGTGTGTAGCTCCACAGTCCGCCTAGGACAGCAATCAGGATCACGGCGGCAATGCCCGCCACCATTGAGGTGCTCCGCCGCTCCGGTGAGCTGGTTTCAAAACCTGCAAAACTGGGAAACGCTTCCGTGGCGGCGAAAGCAGTGGGCAAAGCCGCGGACGAAACATCGGGGGAAACATCATTCGAAGCTCCGATCGAATCATCCTCAGCAGGGTCTGGTCCCTCTAAAAGTGGCGCGCCCTCAGCCGCCTTCCTCCCGAACTCCTCTTTGTTCCTTTTGAACTTCGGTAAGGCAGCGCGAGTTTTGTCCGACAACTTGGGGCGCTCTGGGGTGACGGACTCCGCTAGAGAAACCACCTCGGGCTCCTGAGGCTTGAGGCCAGGAATCGCTGCTGGTCCAAGACCAGGAGACTTGTAGCTGGGGGGCGATGAGACAGGTGCGATTTTTACTGGAGGCCGGAGAGCCGATGGCTCGGTCTCTGTTGGCTTCGCCGGAGGAGGTATCGCGGTCGAATCCGTGCCCTTTGCCGTGAGTCTGATCAACTCCAAGCCGGTCGCTGGGGCGGGGCTGATTGTAGCGCTGCTATTCGCGGGGGGCACAACCGGCGGAGCAGCCGTCTTCACCGCAGGCGGTACGGCCGGAGGTATTGTTATCGAAGGTGGCTTAATGACCGGCCCGGCTTCGGTCGGCGCCTTTTCCCGAACTGGGGATTTATCAGGAGCCGCTGGTTGAGTTGCCGGTGGTTCATTTACCGGACGTTGCACGGAAAGACTTGGCGCTGGCGGAGCTACTGAGGCTGGCGCGGCAAGCGGAGGCGCGGGCGGCAGGTCTTTGGATAGCAGATCTTTGGCCGGCACATCTTTGGGTAGCAGATCTTTGGATAGAAGATCGGCTAGCACATCTTTGACTAGCACATCTTTGGGCTGAACATCCCCGGACGCCGGAACAGCGGCGGGATGTTCTACCGTTGGTTGCTTCGCGGCCAGCCCCGGAGCAGCGGGTTCCAACAGGCCGGCAATTGTGGCGGCCATCTGGCTGACGATACGTATGTGTTCTTCGGAGAACGCGTTCTTATCGGTGGAAAGTGCCTCCAGCAATCCGATACTGCCCCGCGCTCCCAGGATTGGCACCACCAGAATCGACTTAAGGTTCAGGCGCTGCGAAACCAGCGCAGGCACCCGGGGATCGATCTCGGCGTCGTTGCACAGCACAATTTTTCCGGTGCGGTAGCACTCTCCCGAAAGGCCCTGCTCCGGCTGCAGACGGGCACCCACGGCTGGAGCGTTTCCATGGCTGGCACGGCAGGTTATGAGACTTCCCTCGGAGATGGCGACCACGGCTCCCTGCGCGGGCGTGACCCGGCAAATTTCTTCCACAACCGACCATGCCATCTGGTCCAGAGGAGTGAGCAGCGGGAGAACCGGCGGCGGATCGGGCCGGGAAGGCAGAGACTTTTGTCCCAGAGACCTTTGTTCCGAGGGAGGGATGCCAGCGGGCTGAAAGGCGTTCGCACCGGAGCCGGATTTTGGAAGATTGCTTAAGGGAGAACTTCCCGGGAGATCGTTCCTGAAAATATCAATTCTGGAAAGGTCGGGCCCGGTGATTTCGTCCGCCGGGAAATCAGCGATGGGGGTTTCAAAGAGACTGGAAAGGTCCAGAACATCGCTGGAAAGATCGGACGAAACCGGCTTTGAATTTACTTTGGAATATAACCTGGAATTTGAGTCGGCCTGTGAGCCCGGCTGGGTTGACGGCAGAAACTGCGGTGGAACTTCCAGGGGCTGCATGGGATTGAATGCAAGTTCAGGATTGAAGCCGCCGGGGATATTCTTTGTCAGCCACTCTTCCAGCTCCTGCCGTCCTCGCTCGGGAAGTCCGTTGAAGCGAAGTCCTGCGCGGCCTTCGGGATCGCTCCACACCACAATGGCGGAGAAGCGCAGATGGATGCTGGTGCTCGGCAGGGTGAACGACACGACACGCGAGCTTCCCGTGGTAAGCGGTGTAATCGATTGCACCATCATTCCCGCCGGACCCAAGTCGAGGACAATGCCATTCGCGCCCTCGCCCAAATCCACGGCAATGATTCCCGCAATCGTTTCAAGTACCGCCGTGCGGGGAACCTGTCTCCGCTCGCCGGACACGGAGCTTACCGCGAGATTGGCTCCGTCATTAATCGTGTCCTCCATCGAACTCCTGCTCCGGTGAAAACCGGCGATTTTCTTCAATACCAATCGTTATCAGCCACGCCAGACGGGAGGACTTGAGAAGCTCATCCTCCAGGCGTACTTACGGGTGGCGTACTTAAATCGTCACCCAGTCAAGGGGTTTCGGCAAGATTACGGAAATTCTACAGCGCCATTGCCTCCCCACTGGCCGTTAGCGCGGCTGGCGCGCAGTTCCAGGCCATTGGAGGAGCCGGCGGGACGGGGCAGCGGGAGACTCGTTGCCGCTCAGTGCGTCCAGCTCGAGGACGCGTCCAAGTACCGATTGGGCCTCATTGAGGAGGCGTTGAAGCTCATGAAGCTGGGCTTCCTTTTCCTTGAGCACTTCGTAGATGCTTTGCATTGCCATGGGTAAGGTCCTGAATGAAGCGGGTCCGAGTTTCCGGCATGAAATGAATTGAGTTCAGAACGTAGAACCGGACAGCCCGGATCGGCTGGAGATTAGGATATCGTTAATCTTCCAGCTGCGATCAGTCAAGCAGGAGTTTCCACAACTTCATTCTCATTTTGATATCGCTCCGCCCGCCTCAGTGGTTCCTCTTAAAAGGGTTAGCGGCCATGGGGTAGCAGCCCAGAGAAGGGACTCTGCCATGCCGCCGGGTTTACCAGATTGCAATATTGCCGGAGGGAGGTAGGTCCGGGTAAGCATTAAGACGAAGACAAAACCAAGGCGAAAGTCCGGTGCAGTACGAAGTGGGTTTATACTGAAGCTTGAATGTCCGGGAAATCAGGAAAAACGTTTTACCTCGACACCTTTGGCTGCCAGATGAATGTCCACGACTCCGAAAAGGTGGTGGGGACACTCCTGCAGGAGGGATACCAGCAGGTCGAGGTGGTGGAGGATGCAGACCTTATCCTCTACAACACCTGCTCCATTCGCGATAAGGCCGAGCAGAAGGTCTTCCACCGGCTGGCGGACTTCAAGAAACTCCAATCCAAGGGGAAAAAGTTCGGGGTTCTGGGATGCGTGGCCCAGCAGGAGGGCGAGAAGATCTTTGACCGCGCTCCGCATGTTTCCCTGGTGTGCGGATCGGCATCCTACCGCAATCTGCCGCAGATGCTGGTGCAGCTTGAACAGGGGAACCGGCGCGTTACCGGATTGGACGACCGGCAGACCGATCAGGCCTTCGAAACCGAATACACCGCGCGCACCAATCCGCACCGGGGATATATCACCATCATCGAGGGTTGCGACAAGTTCTGCGCCTATTGCGTGGTGCCCTTTACCCGCGGCAAGGAGCGAAGCCGCACCTCGGATTCCGTGCTGGAAGAGGCACGGCGAATGGCCGGCCAGGGATTTACGGAAATTCAACTGCTCGGGCAAAACGTGAATTCGTATGTTGATCCAACGGCAAAAAAGAGCTTTGCGGAGCTTCTGGCTGCCGTGGGCGAAGTCGAGGGAATACGCCGGGTTCGCTTCACCACATCGCATCCCCGCGACTTCGGCAAGGATATTGTCGATGCCATCGATGCGGTTCCAACTTTGTGCAATCACGTCCACCTGCCGGTGCAAAGCGGCTCCACCCGGGTGCTGGACCTGATGAAGCGTCTCTATACACGGGACCAGTACCTTGAGCGTATTGCGTGGATCAAATCCGCGCGCCGGGAGATATCCCTGACCACCGACATCATTGTTGGTTTTCCGGGCGAGACCGAAGCGGATTTTGAGCAGACCATCGACCTGATGCACGAGGTCGGCTACGACAGCGCCTTCACCTTCAAATACTCACCCCGTCCGAATACGCCCGCGCTGGAGTATCCCGACAGCATTCCGGAAGAAGAGAAGACGCTGCGTCTGAGCATCCTTCAGGAGCGGCAAAAGCAGGTTCAAATCTCCCTTTACAAAAGACATATAGGGCAGACTCTGGAAGTAATGGTTGAAGGTAGAAATGATTCCAGAAGTCAGTGGATCGGGCGCACCGCACAGCATAAGACCTTGAATTTCACGGCGGATGCGCAACATCAGCTCAAAAACGGAGATTACGTTCCGGTGCGCGTGACCGGCACGTTTCCCAACAGTCTGGTGGGGGAATTGGCTGTCTGACGGTAGCTGGCAACAATCGGAGGAGATGATGGCGGAAGTCGAGATGAAAATTCGCGGGTTGATGATGGATCCGGTCACGAACATGCCGATTGTGATTCTGAAGGACACCACCAGCGACACCGTTCTGCCGATCTGGGTCGGAATCTACGAGGCCAATGCCATCGCGCTGGAGATCGAAAAGGTCACGACTCCCCGGCCCATGACCCACGACCTGCTCAAGAATCTGCTCACAGGACTCGATGCGCGCGTGCATAAGATCGTGGTGAACGACCTGCATGATGACACTTTCTTCGCGGTGATCTGGGTGGAGAGAGAGGGACAGATCATCAGCATCGATTCACGTCCATCGGATGCGTTGGCGCTGGCGCTACGGGTGGATTGCCCGATCTTTGTTGAAGACCAGGTGCTCAAAACCTCGCGGCTGGCTACGGCAGTATCGGATCGTGTGTCGAGTGATGAGTTGCGGAAGTGGCTGGAGAATCTGGGCGACGAGGATTTGGGCCGGTACAAGATGTAGGTTGAATTTGCTGGCTGTGCTTCACGGCAAAGGGGAGTGCCATTGTCCTTACCCCTGGGCTGCTCCCATCTCCCACAATATCTCCACCGAAGCGCTGCTTCCAATGCGATCGGCTCCTGCCTTAACCATGGCCAGGAATTTAGCGGCGTCGCGAATTCCCCCCGCGGCCTTCACCCCGGCTCTTTCGCCCACCGTAGCCCGCAGCAGGGCTACATCTTCAATGGTGGCCCCCGCCGAGGCGAATCCTGTTGAGGTTTTTACGAAGTCGGCTCCAGCGGCTACCGCCAATTCACACGCGAGCACCTTCTGATCGTGGTTGAGAAGCGCGGTTTCAAGAATCACCTTCACCATGGCCCCCGCGGCATGGGCAACCTCGACGATGCCGCGAATGTCGTTTTCCACCGCGATCTGGCCGCCGGAAAGCAATTCGCCAACATTGATGACCATGTCGAGTTCGTCGGCGCCGAGCCGGATAAGTTCCGCGGCCTCGTAGCGCTTTACGCTGCCCAGGGTGGCTCCATGGGGGAACCCAACGACGCCGGCAACTTTTACCGGAGTGGTTCGCAACAGACTGACGGCGAGCGCCGCCCAGCAGGGCTGCACGCACACCGCCGCCATTCCGAAATTCACCGCCTCGCTGCAGAGTTGAACGATCTCCTCGCGAGTGGCATCGGGGTGCAGCAAAGTGTGATCGATGCGACGGGCTGCATCCTGCCAGACTGGCCGTTCCCTTCGATCGCGAGATTCGGCAGGTTGTGCCATGCGAGGAATTTTATCAAGTGTTACCGGGGGGCAACAGCGCGTTTGCGGCCCAGAAGCTCCGCGCTCCTCGCGGCAATCTCGCTGACCAGAAAGCCCATTCTGGGGTGGCTGGGCTCCAGATCTACCGCGATCTGAAAGCGCTGCAACTCTTCGGAGGTGACTGGCCCGATGGAGCCTACGATCATACGGCGGCACTGGTCTATTACGGTATTCTCCAGTTGAAGCTCTTTGGCGATCTGCATCAGGTGCCGCACCTGCACCGACGTGGTAAAGAGAATCACATCGATCTCGCCGTTAACAATCGCCTGAACCGCCGAGCGAAGCGGCCCGAGGTCTTCGGGAAGCTGCCAGTCATAAACGGGAACCCGCAGCACGCTGGCGCCGCGCTCCCGCAGCGCATCGAGCAGTTCTGGATTGGAGGCTCCGTATTCCTGAACCGCCACGGTATGCCCCCGGAGCGGGACAGTGCTTATATTTTCGTCCAGCGTTTGCAGCAGCTCGCGCCATGTGTTGGGCTCGGGAACGGCCACCGTGGGCTTAATGCCTATCTCAGCCAGAACGGCGACCGGCTTTGGACCGCGCGCCACGATGGGCACCGTCTTCAATGCCGCTAGAAATTCCGCAAGATATCCCGCGGCTTCGGCGGCCCGCAAGACGATGCGCGTTCCCACGCCGGTGAGCAAAATGAGCGCACCGACGCGGCCTGCGATCAGCTCCCCGGCAAAGTGCAGGGCCTCGCGGTTGTCGCCCAGCGGAACTTCGCGCATGGAGGGCGCGACCAGGGGCTGTCCGTTGTTATTGCGGATGAGCTTGGCCATTTCTTCGGCGCGGCGGCTCTCAAGGGAGAGCACTCGCAGACCGTCGAAACCGGATTTAGGGGTGATTGGCATGGGACCCGATCGTGTCTTCAAAAAATCAGAACTAAATATTCCAGAATTCAATCAACATCTTAAGTTTTACGAAACCTGCGTTCAATGCACTGCCAGGCTCTGTTCTAGTCCCAGTCAAACCATCCGCTGCGATAGGTGATCCACCAGCAGATAAAAACCAGAGGGATGGTTGCCAGCAGACCCCACAGGAGGGGCAGTATGAAATCGAGGGCGAGGCTCGAAACGGTGAAGATGAGCCAGAACATTTTCTTTTGCATGGATGCTGCTCAGGTGCGATTCATTCAGGTCCGTTTAATGATGAACACGGTTTTGTCGTCGATCCGGTCGGCAGCATCGATGCTCTTGTAGTAATGGTCCTTAGAAACGGCATGGGCCAGCACCGCATTGCAAATTTCGCGGGCGCTCTTGTGTTTGTGCTCCTGGATGGTCTGCTCGATTTCCAGGCGGTCGTTCTCATCGGAGCCGTCATAGACGCCATCGGTATGCAGAAACAGAATATCGCCCCGATTCATCAGTGTGATGTTTGCGATGTGCGAGGAGTCCATGCGGTTTTTGCGGTGCGTCATGGAGACGTACTTGCTCCGGTCAGGATGATCCTCGGGAATCTCCAGTCCAAGGGCTGGGAACTGTGCCATGCGCTCCTGGTGGATCTCGACAAACTTCTCGTATTCGGCGGAGAACACCAAGGGCGGCGGATGTCCGAAGTTGACGAAGCGAAAATTTCCATGCGGACGCACCTCGCCGTAGAGCATGGTGGCGATTTCGCGGGAGTCGCTCTCGGTGCTGCGGCCCAGGGCGTTCCGGGCGGTAACCGAGTGGGCGAGCCGCAGGTTGGTTTTTTCGCACAGCTCGGTGGTGACGATTCCCTTGTAGTCGAGCTCGGAAAGCATGAGCGCGTGGAAGGTATCGTGAACCGTGGAGGCGATTTTTGCCGCGATGATGCCGTGCCCTTGCGCGTCCACCACCAGAACGCCGGCCGTGGTGTAGAGCTCTTCCAGGTTTTCCGCCACGCGCAGCTGCTCGGTACTTTTGGCCCTGCGGTAGTGTTCGGCATCCTCGCGGACATATCCCTCGCGCGACTTCAGCCACAACACGTGCAAGTCAACGTCATTCCGGGGTTTGGCGCCCGGAGGGAGGGGTTCCAGATATTCCTCCGATAGCTTGTAGGCGATGGCCCGGCGCGCATCGATGTTGTAGCGCTGCTGGAAATTGATGTACTCGAACAAATCACCGCCCACGGTTTCCGCGGGGATGGAGTTTCCATACATTTCAATGCCGGTCAACTGCGGAATGGCGCCCTCCACGGGCATCAGCCGGCGTTGCAGGTACAGGTCGATTTGCCGGGTTTCAACTTTGGCAGTCATGATCGGAAAAGGAATTTTATTGTTTCATACTATCGCGTAACCGGCCCACGCTGTCACCCCTGCTGCACCGCCAAATTAACGATTGCTGGCTGCTATGAATCCAAGGTTAGAGATAGCAGGTTAACTGCACATAAATCAGTGGGATGAAGGGTTGGATGGATTGGAGGTTAGAGGCGGCCTTTTGCCAGCAGGTTGCCGGAAGCCGCGCTCCACCATGTCATAGGGATCGGTCGAGACGGGGCCATCGCGCCACAGCCAGCGCATCATCTCCGGCAGGATAGCGCCGCCGAACTTCTGCCCGTGCAGGTTCATGCCCCATGTGTAGTTCACGTCGTAACCCTTTTCGGTTAGGGCCTTCATGAGCCGGACATTCTGAAAGAACCAGTCGTGCTGCTCTTCATACTTGCCGTTGCGGAAGCCGCGATTGTCATTGCGTCCGTCGCACAAGAAGATGCGGATGGGCTTCTTCTCGCTCGCCCGCACCCGCTCCGGATAAACATTTCCGCCCTTCATGTCCACGAAGCTGCCTACATTGCTCAGCACTTTGCGGAAGTCATTGGGACGCTCCCACGCCACTTTGAACGCTGCGATGGCTCCGGAACTCGATCCTCCAATGCCGTGCATCTCCGGGTCTTTGGAAATATTGAAGTCCTTATAGAGCGCGGGCATCAGCTCTTCGGTAATCACACGGGCATACTTGTCGTCGGGAGTGTTGTATTCGGTGGGACGATTGGTTGTGCGGTCTCCCCAGTTGTCCGGCGTGGGCTCCGGTTGTTCGGGCGTGCGTCCGGGATTGATAAAGACGCCGATCATGACGGGAATCTCCCGCCGGTAGATCAGGTTGTCCAGTACGTTTGGGGTCCGCAGGTCACCTTCGGGATTCAGGAATCCCTGGCCATCCTGAAACACCATGAGCGCGGATGGAACCGCAGGGTCATATTGCGCTGGAACGTACACCCAATAGGTATGCTGCGTACCCTCGTACACATGACTGGGCAGCACATAAGGACCACGTATCTCGCCCCTGGGTACGCCCTCTTGCGGCAGGGAATCGGGGCCAAGCCGGTATTGCGAATTGGGACTCGGCCCCGGAGGCATGGGGCCGCGATCTACTGGCGGGGAAGTGCTGGGCGGGGTCGCCGGCAAACCCTGTGATGCATGGGCCTGCAATACCGCAGGCGCCTCCGCCCCTTGCGCGAAAGCCACGGCTGACGGCGCCGGAATCGCCAGCGTCACAAGAAAAATAAAACCGGTGGTTTTCATCGGCAGACACTATACACGCGTCTTGCAGGGTACGCCGTTGGAATGAGAGATCCTGGAATGAGAGATCCTGGTACGAGAGATCAAAGCCGAGCTTTTTTGACTGGCCTCCTCCGCGCAGATGAGCGGGTGAGCGGATTGCGGGTTGCCGTGACCTTCCAAATGGCTGGTGTAAACTGAAGGACCGCAACGACCCCCGCATCGCCTGCCTGTGTTCCGGCGGGAGAGCAGCGGTCGAAATTCATGGCCCTGTAGCTCAGATGGATAGAGCGACGGTTTCCTAAACCGCAGGTCGGGTGTTCGACTCACCCCAGGGCCACCATCCCTTCGTTTTAGCCCGAATCAAAGATTATGGCGAAGGGCTTTCTGCAGGCGGGATAAACACTTACTGCGTACTCAGAGCGCAGTTCGATAGCACAAGTTCGCAGCAATTCCGCTATTTCTGCTGTAGTCTGCGTAACATACAGAGAATGCGCCTTATTCGCGAGTTCTAAAATGCGAACGCGGTCAAGAACTCGTGTAGCGCAAACACCGAAGACCCGTAGGCGACTTTTTGACCCACCAGTAAGTTGAAAAGAGGCATGAATTTCATCTTCTGGGATTTTACTGCTGACGCACTATGAAATACGAACTAGAACCCTACCACCGAGATATTCCAGACGAAGATCTGTTAGCAGATCTTCGTCGAGTTGCAGAGGAGCTTGGCAAGCGTCGAGTGACTTTTCGGGAATACAAAGAGAAGGGGCGTTTCGCGCCGCAGACGTTGGCGGAA
>DASZRZ010000348.1:0-3545 GCA_035548935.1 Terriglobales bacterium | reverse complement strand
GGCAGCTAGAATTTTCAAATCTCTATTGTCGCTGCCGAGATTCGCCCTATCTTTATCGGAAAGCTGCTGCATCAGGTACTCAACGTGCTTACTGTACTGCGACATGTCCAGTCGTGCCAGAACCTCATCAGGGATCATCCACTCCATTATTTAACCCCTTCTTTCATTGCGACAGAACTTCACGCCATGCATAGACCCCACCTACCTTTTCCCCAACCATAGCATGACGGACCAATCCACCCAGGCTACGCCAACAGCGTTACCTCATGCACGTGGGCGCTCACAGGGTTGTGATGAGCGGTGGAACCGCCTACTGAACCACACCGGACATCTTCTGCTGGCGGGTGCTCTCGATGAAGTCCAGTGCCTTCCAGAGTTGAGTTGCAGCCGTGCGGACGCCCACCAGTGCATCATCAACATTCGCTCCGGCGGCCAGGCATTTTTCAATTTCGCTGGCCCAGACCTGGCTATGGAACTCATCGACCGTGGTGTGCAGGTCGAAGTATTCGCAGGCCTTGTCGCCCATCTGGTAGCGATCGCGCAATCCTGCGGCCTTTTCCTTGGCCACGCGCGGAACCTGGGACTCATAGGCCCAAAATGCGGCCAGTGCGGTAACCGGCTCGGCTTCGCGGGCCATGGTCATAAAGGAACCGGTAACGGCGGCAATTTCCGCCGCGGGGGCGCTGGCAGCCACGCTCTTGCGGTCGGCCCCGAAGGCTTCGGCAAACTGGAGCCAGAGCGATGAGTGCGACTCGCCGCGAAGTTCTTCATCAGCGGCATTGGCCAGCACCTGACGGCGCAGAGCGCCATCGGGCAGGCGCGAATGCATGGCGGTCAGATATGTGGGGAAGGCGGCAACATGGTGGTAATACTCTCCGGCGTAAAAGCGCAGGTCTTCTCCAGTAAGGGCGCCACATGTCCACGCCTGATAGAACGGGTGCTTCAGCAGATCAAACTCGGCAAGGATGGCTTTAGCGTTGCTCCAGAATTGTTCGTGGGCGGACATGAACGTCTCCTTAAAAGGTAATCGTAGAAGAATACTCGTACCAGTAATGCGAGTTTATCATCCGTTACTGTGCAAATCCCGCAGGCAGAAGGTAGTCCGTATCAGCGTTTTTTAGCCGGAGCCTTCGCTGCTTTTCCTGAGGGCTTGGCGGACTTCTTCGCTGCCGTTTTTGCCGCAGGCTTCTTCGCTACAGATTTCTTTGCCGCAGGCTCTTTTGCCGCAGGTTTCTTTACCGTGGGCTTGGTGGCCTCGGGCTTGGAGGCCGTGGGTTTGGCGGAAGCCTTGACCGGTGCTTTAGCTGGCAACTTTGCTGCCTTGGACGTATCAGCCGTCTTAGCCGCAGGCGCTGCGCCTTTCCCCGTCTTCAACGGAGCCCCAGTAGCTGGCGAACTCCCGGCTTTTACTGCGGGTGGAACGGTGGATTGTGCCGCTCCCTTCTTCCCAGCCTTTCCTGCACCCTTCTTTTCTTTCTTTTCTTTTTCCTTCTCCGCTGCGGCGGCTGCAATCGCCAGTTGGGCAGCGGCGGCTTTTTCAGCAGCTTCTGCCTTGGCTGCGGCTTCGGCCTTGGCCGCCCGTCCGCGTTTGGGCGGAGGTGGTGGAGGCGGCGGGGGCGGCGGCGGCGCGAACGGCTTCAGAAACTTCTGAATCTCGGTATGCGAGTGGAGCTTGCCGTCGAGCAACAGGTGAAAAGCTTCCTTTTCGATCTGCGGATAGGTTGGCAGGGAGGGTGTAATGTACATCTCCGCCATCTCGGGAAATGGAAGCTTGAGACGTATCTGGCGCCACTTGCCGAAGAAGTTGCGGATCTTCTGCGTGATCGACTGGTCTTTCGTGGTGACCTCAAGAAAGGCCAGCGCCTCGGGCTTGGCAGACTCCAGCAATTTCCATGTGCCTGAATTCGTGCCCGCTTCCTTGCTCTTGAGCCGCTTGGCAAGGGCCGCGGCCTCTTCTTCCAGATTGCGCCACGACTCTACGAACTGGCGGCGGACAATCTGCTTCTGGATGTCCTTAACATCGCTGGAGCCCAGCCGGCGGGTGATGAAGTACATGACCGCGGGAGCGGGATCGAGGTTATAGCCAAAATCCATCATCTGCTGCCGCGCCTTCATCAGCGCCGACAGTCCCACATTCTCCACCTTGGCAACCGTCCAGTGCGGGTTCAGAACCTTCAGCCAGCCCTCTTTTTCGAGCACCTTGAGGATTTGCAGTGGATCATCCTCATACGCCAACTGCTCAATCTCATGGCCGATGGCCCGCTGCGAGATGTATTGAATGTAGTCGTTCTCCTTCGCGGCATCGAGCCGTAGCTGCGTGCGCTCTTCGATCATCCAATGAAAGCGGGCGGCAAAACGCGCGGCGCGGATGAGAAGCGAAGGATCTTCAAGAAACGCGTAGTTGTGCAGAATACGAAGCAGCTTGGCTTCGATATCCGCCACTCCATTGGAAGGGTCCAGCAGCAGGCCGCGCGAACCCGGGTTCAGCGACAAGGCTATAGCATTGACGGTAAAGTCCCGGCGGCGGAGGTCTTCGGTGATTGTGGCTGGGGTAATGCGTGGCGGCTTTCCTGGCTTGTCGTAGGCAGCGGTGTGCGCCATCCTGAGCTCGGCGCGCACGTTGCCCGGGCAGATGAGGTACAGCGACTTGACCGCGTCATCCATCCCTTCCACGATCGTGCCAGCGTGCTCGAAGTCCTTTTGCAGCTTGAGCGGATTGCCCTGCAGGGTGATATCGATATCGCGGATGGGAAAGCCAGTAATGATGTCGCGGATCGTCCCACCGGTCAGGTAGACATTAATACCGTGCTTACGGGAGATTTCCTCGATCTGGCTTACAGCTCGCTGCTGGTCCGGCGTGAGCCGGGTTTCCATTGTGTAGATGTAGTCGGCCATTCCTCGTGCTTTCAGCTCTTAACCGGAAAATAGACACCCGGAACAAATAACGGCGTTGCAGGCAAAGCGGCTATGCTCGCCGGGAAAACACACATCAACTGCGGGTACGAATCAAGGGGTGCCCAATGCTAAGTTATTGATTCTGCGGCGCGCTACGGGGATTTCCTCCGCTCAGAGAATGCAAGCCCCAAGCTTCGAACTGAGGCCCGAAGCGGCACAACCCTCGGCTGCGAGAGTCTAAGTAGCTAAGCCCAATAGAGTTAGCTGCCAGGCAACGCATTCCGAACGGGTGAAGATAACACAACCGTTGACAGTTTGGCTACAAAAGCCTAGCGAAATGAACGTAAACGCTAAAATAATGCGAGAATCAGCCATAGGCACGCTGCCGGGTGGCAGCGTGGCCCTTGCGCCAGTTTCCGCAGGGCGGCCAGCCTTTGGCACCCAGCCATGCCTTCAACGCACAAGAAAGTCGTCGTCCGCAAGCTGGACCGGGATTCGGTAACCGGTTATGTATCCCCTGCTGCCTTTCTGGTCGACGGCAAAGTCGAGGTGCTTAACACCGCCGGCAATGTTGTCGGCATCGAATTGAAGGACATCAAGGGCGTTTATTTCGTACGTGAGTTTGGAGACTCCGAGGCTCTGGCCCGCAA